>JAKORR010000335.1 GCA_029777735.1 Armatimonadota bacterium
AGGGAGAACTTCAGGGTCCAGGAGGTAGGCCGGGTAGCGAGGTTAGAGCTGTGAGAGGCTCCTTGCTCTGTTTGCGAGCTGTCTGTAGCACACTGGCAAGGGTGCCGTAGGCTTCGGCGCCCCAAGTGGAGCGGAAGCCGCCAGAAACTTTGCGATGCACCACCGGCTTGCGGAAGGCCCGCTCCGTGGTGTTGTTGTCAGGAGGCACATCTTAGCGGAAGGTGAAGAGGCTGCAACGATGCTTGCGGTAGTGTTTCTGCAGGCGTCGCCCAGTATCCGCTCGATGATGTGGCGCCTCGACTGTCGGTAAGCAGATGGAAGCTGACTGCGGCGTCTCGAACACCCAGTGCCAGCGATTGTTGCCGCCCACGCGCGCCCCGGTCTCGTCGCAGCCGATCACTGGGCTGGCCCGGATGGTTTGAGCAATCCTCTCCACCTCCGGCTGCAGGCTGGCGGCGGCACACTGGATAATATTGGCGATGGCGCCCTGGTTCAGGTGCAGGCCGAAGACCTGCTTCATCAGTTTTTCCAGGCGGTCGCGGGAGATAGGCTGCACGTGCTGCAGATAGGCTCCCGGCGCCTCGAGGTGCTCGATGCGTGCCTGCTGCGGCTCAAGGATCTTCTGGATCTCCTGCTGGCGCAGGATGACCTCGATCAGATCGTCCGTCGACAGTTGCTCAAGCTGTCTGCCGCTCATGCGCGGCATGGCGGCGATTCCTGGTGCGATGTTGACTGAGGATGTGGGCTTCAAGCATTCCCGCGCGAGAAGTTGCGCGGTGCCCTTGGCATTTTTGCGGGTGGGTATACTTTACCCCAAGATAGGCCACAGAAGGTAAGAAATTATGGAGGCAAAGTGTCATGCGGCGTGGCTTTACCCTCATTGAGTTGCTGGTGGTAATCGCGATCCTGGCGGCCATTCTGTTCCCGGTCTTCGCCAACGCAGGCGACAAGGCTTTGCCCCAGTGGCCGGCGATCTTCGACTTCAGCAAACCCGTCCCGGGTTTGGAGCTTCACCAGGCTACAGTGGACGACGGCCTGCTTCGGTGCGACGCCACCAAGCAGGCATGGGCATCCATCCCCCTCCCCCCACAGGCCTGTGAGACGAAAAATCTGCGCCTCTCCGCACGCTTCAGGCTGGACCACCTGGCCGCAGGCCAGGTGCCGGCCATGATCTTTGGCCGCGCGGCACTCTACGTCCTCAGCGACGGTCGCCCCCTAGGTCTTTTCTGGAACGGCCCCCAGCACTCCGGGCTGCGCGGCGAGGTCAAGATCGAACCGGGCCAGTGGTACGAAATGATCCTGGACTACCGCGAAGGAGGCCTGCTCAGTCTATACCTCAACGGCGAGCTGGTGGCCCGGCGCCTCGCCCTGGCTCCCCTCCAACCCGGCGAAAACAGGCTAGTCCTGGGGCGCTGGCAGTGGCAGGAAAAGGGCCAGTGGCAATATAGCTACCTGAAGGGCAGCGTGCAGTGGGTAAAGGTGGAGGAATCGTCGGCACCCACACTGGCCTCCCTTGAACTCCCTCTCCACCTCGCGAAACACGTGAGCTGGGGCGACATCATCCTCGAAGGCCAAGCCACCGACAAGGACAGCATCCGGGCCCTGCTGCAGGACGCCGCCGACAAGGGCTTCGAGGAGATCCACTGGCGGCTCTCCGCTGCCGTCATCCGCGACTACCATCAACGTTCGCCTGAGGAAACTTGGCCAGCCTACATACGGCGCTACTACCAGATTGTGGATTCGGTCTACGCAAGCTTCGACCCCATCGCCGAAGCCTGCAAGATAGGTCACGAGCTGGGCCTGCAAATGCTCGGCTGGCTGACGATCTTCGATGAGGGAGCACCTCCGTCGGTACTCTATGCAGGCAGCGTGCCCTTCCCGTGGCAATCCAAGTTCACCATCGAGCACCCCGAGTACCTGGTCCGCGACAAACAGGGTACGCCCCACTGGGGAGTGCTCGAATATGCCTACCCCGAGGCTAGGCGGTACATGGTGGCCCAGATTGTGGACTACGCCCAACGCTACGACCTGGACGGCATCTTCATCTCGACCCGTACTCATTCGCCGCCCGCCCAGGACGCTGACCGCTTCGGGTTCAACTCCCCCATCGTGGAGGCTTACCGCGAACGCTACGGCCAGGACCTACTGGGCGAGAACTTCGACCGGGACTCCTGGCGGCGGCTGCGCGGCGAGCAGGTCACCAAGCTGCTGCGTGAGCTGCGGGCCGCCATGCCGGAGGGCAAACGTATCGCCATCGGGATACCCCGTGGCGACTGGTTCGGCCCACCCTATGGCAATATGTACATCGACTGGCGCACGTGGGTTGCGGAGGGCCTGATAAACGAGCTGGTGATCGGCGAAATTTCAGGTAAGGGCCTCTATCCTGACGTGAAAGACTACAGGGGCTATATCTTTGACCAGGAGGCAGGCCTCGGCCTGCGTCCTCTACTAGAAGACGTCGAAAAGGTCTTCGGCCCGCCCTGCCGCGAGCACGGCGTCAGACTCTATGTCCAGGGCATGGACGGCAGCCCCGCCTTCTGGAAGCAACTTGAAGAAGGAACCTGCGGCCTTCGCATGTAGCACGCGTCCTTCCCGCACCAAACAGCCGCGTCCCAATGCCCGCGCCGAGACCTCCGCCCGTCGCGATCGTCTTCCCTAGCGCCTAAACATCTGGTAGTCCATGGGCTGCAAGCCCGCAGCGCTTACCAAGTCTGCGGCTAAGCGCAGCATTTCCTGCCGCTGATGCGCCAGCGCCACGCCGCTGCCTGGGATAATCCCCAGCAGATAGCGCTCGGCCCCGACCCGCGGAATATTATCCGCAACCGCCCACGTCGCAAGCTGTGCTGCCGGATGCGCTGGCCTCTCCGCATCTATAAGCTGAGCCAGCCGTGTCAGCGCGTCGTTGGCCGGCGGTAGGATGGCCATCCGGTCGTTGAAGGTAGGCGCGGGCTTGTTGAAGTCGGTGCAGAGGGCTGTAAGCGTGAGGCGAACGGTGGGCGTGAACTCGAGTCGTGCGATAGTCGAACGGCTGCCCATCATGCCTTGCCGTCCGCCGCCTCTCTGTCCAAACTGCTCAAAGCGCGGACGACGGCCTCCCTGCTGGCCTCCGTAGCCCTGCCCCAGGTCTCCGAACTGTGCTACCCGAAACCGACTGCCGGCCGGAATCACAATCTCCGTAGGACCGCCGGGTAGGCGCTCGATGACTGCCGTGACCGACGAGTCGCCGTTCCCGCGGAACTCGGCCAGGATCGACCCCTCCTGCAGCGCGGTAAAAATGTCCACACGCTGGGCCAAGGCGCCCGACGCAAACACCATGGGAACCACAGCCATGAGGCCAAGCCGGACTGCTCTCACCGTAATCACACCTCCAGAGCACCAGCTCGCCAGCAATACCCCAGAAGGCTCGCCGGCGGTCGCCGGGATCCAAGGTTTGGACGAATGACTAGACCCGATAGTTCCCCTAGTTTCCCCTAATCTCCCCCTCCGGCCGCGTATCCTCGCCCCAAGTCTGGTAAATAGAACAAGTTCCATGGTATACTTGCTCCGCAAAACAGACTATGGTTGCATCGCCCCTTGCTAAACCGAAGGGGCGTTGCGTTGGTGGGTCAATCCGGGTTGCGTCAGCCCCCCCAGGGCGGCAGCTGGATCCCAAACGTGGTTTTAGGTCAATGATACCTATACGCGACAATGTGCCCAGTCGTACGTATCCACTCGTCAACATTCTGCTGATCTGGGCCAACTTCATCGCTTTCTCCGTGGAGCTGAGCTGCTCAGACCTGCAGAGCTTCATCATGCAATGGGGCCTGGTACCGGCCCGGTTAGTGCAGGAGGGCCTGACACCCGCGGTCATCGCGACCTTCTTCACAAGCATGTTCCTCCACGGCGGCTGGATGCACCTCTTGGGGAATATGTGGTTCCTCTACATCTTCGGCGACAACGTGGAGGACCGCCTTGGACACTTCCGGTATCTGGTCTTCTACCTGCTCTGCGGGTTGGTCGCAAGCCTCGTCCAGATCTTCGCCGGCGGTGCCTCGGAGGTGCCTCTAGTCGGCGCCAGCGGGGCCATAGCCGGCGTCCTGGGCGGCTATTTCCTCCTCTTCCCTCTGGCACGGGTGGCGTCGCTTGTCTGGTTCTTCTGGATCATCGACGTCATCGAGATACCCGCCATCACCTTCCTCGGCTTCTGGTTCATCCTACAGTTCTTCTCGGGCGTAGCCTCGCTGCCTCTGGCGGCCACCAGCGGAGGTGGAGTGGCCTGGTGGGCACACATCGGCGGCTTCCTATGTGGTCTGTTTCTCGTAAGGTTTCTCTGCCAACGCCGGGAGCAGTGCCGCTATCCTTACGACGTTATCCCCTCGCGGTGGTAGAACACAACGGCTCTTAGTAGCCTTGGAGATGAGGCTCATGGACTTCCTCACACAACTTATCTGGTTCGTGATCCTCGCCAGCCTCTTTACGCCCCTCATACAAAAGAGGCTGCTTGAAGGCGCGCGGCTGCGGATGCTGCAGGCTCTCGAACAAAAACGCAGCAGCCGTGTCATCGCCCTGATACACCGCCAGGAGTCAATGTCGCTGCTTGGCATGCCGGTGTTCCGCTACATCGACATCGACGACTCGGAGGATGTGCTGCGCGCGGTGCGGATGACCCCCGACGATATGCCCATCGACATGGTCCTGCACACGCCGGGAGGCCTGGTCATCGCTGCCGAGCAGATCGCCATGGCGCTCTGCCGCCACCCGGCGAAGGTGACGGTCTTCGTCCCCCACTACGCGCTCTCAGGCGGCACGCTCATCGCGCTCGCGGCCGACGAGATAGTGATGGACGAGGACGCCGTGCTTGGTCCCCTGGACCCCCAGCTTGGCGAATACCCGGCGGCCTCTGTGTTGCGCGCTGTCGCATGTAAGCCCGTCGCCGAAATCGACGACCGTACTCTCATCCTCGCGGACGTGGCGGAAAAGGCTCTGCGTCAGGTGCGCAGCTTTGTCGAGTGCCTGCTGGCGAAGAAAATGGATGCCGAAAAAGCCGCCCAACTGGCCGAAATGCTGACAGACGGCCACTGGACCCACGATTACCCGATTACCCTGGAAGAAGCCCGAGAACTGGGCTTGCACGTCTCCAATGGTCTGCCAGACCTTGTCCATCGGCTAATGGCCCTGTATCCTCAGCCGGCCCAGCGCCGGCCTTCTGTCCAGTACATCCCGGTGCCCTACGGTGACCGTAACGTGCCACCGGTGCCGAAATCCGAGCAGTAGCACCCACAGGTATTCGCGGACGCTGCGAGCCATTGAGCTCTGCAAGGAGGCATCGAGTTTGATATATCTTGATAATGCCGCGACTACAGCCGTTGACCCCGAAGTACGTGAGGCCTTGCTCCCGTACCTGACGGACGAATACGGCAACCCCAACAGCATCTATGAGTTGGGCCGTCGCGCCCGCCGGGCAGTCGAGCGGTCCCGCGAGACCGTGGCAGCCTACCTGAAGGCCGACCCCAGCGAGATTATCTTCACCGGTGGTGGAAGCGAGGCTGACAACCTCGCTATCAAGGGCGTTGCCTCCGTCCTGCGTGACAAGGGCCGGCACATCATCACCTCAACCATCGAACACCACGCCGTGCTCCACGCCTGCAAAGCCCTAGAGCGTGACGGCTTCCGCGTCACTTACCTCCCGGTCGACGAGCACGGCTTGGTCTCGCCCGAGGCCCTGCGAGAGGCCCTCGCCGACGACACCATCCTCGTCACCATCATGCACGCCAACAACGAGATCGGCACCGTCGAGCCCATCGAGGAGCTTGGCGCCCTGTGCCGCGAGCGCGGCGTGCTTTTCCACACTGACGCCGTGCAGAGCTTCGGCAAACTCCCCCTGGACGTGAAGGCCCTGCCCGTAGACCTGCTGGCAGCCAGCGCCCACAAGTTCCACGGCCCCAAGGGTGTGGGCTTCCTGTGGGTGCGCCGCGGTCTACGGCTGCACCCTCTCATCGACGGCGGAGGGCAGGAACGGGGCCTGCGCAGCGGCACGGAGAACGTGGCAGGCATCGTAGGCCTGGGCCGCGCCGTCGAGCTGCTTTCTCAGCAGGGCGCCGCCGATGCCGAGCGTACCAGTGCCCTTGGCCGCCGCCTGATGAGCGCTATCCCAGAAAGAGTCCCCCACGTGATCGTCACGGGCCACCCCGACCAGCGGCTCCACAACATCGCCAGCTTTTGCATCCGATTCATCGAAGGCGAAGCCATCCTCCTGGGTCTAGACGCCGAAGGCATCTGCGCCTCCAGTGGCTCGGCCTGTACTTCCGGCTCCCTCGAACCCTCGCACGTATTACTAGCGCTGGGCCTCCCCCACGAAATCGCTCACGGCTCGCTGCGTCTCAGCTTGGGCCGCGAAAATACCGAGGCCGAGATTGATCAGGTGCTTGAGGTGCTCCCCAAGGTGGTAGCCCGGCTGCGTGAAATGTCTCCCCTGTGGACCGACGCGCGGCGGAGAGGAGAGGTTTGAGACGATGACAGTCGAGATTCGTGAGTATGTGGAGCAATACCCCGGCCAGACTCCGCTGCCTCTGCGCGCCGAGCTCGCTGCGGCGATCCAGGACCTAAAGCGCTCCCGCGGCGCCGTGATTCTGGCCCACAACTATCAGTTGCCCGAGATTCAGGACCTCGCCGACTACTTGGGAGATTCCCTGGAGCTGAGCCGCAAGGCCGCCGCTACCGAGGCCAACATGATCGTCTTCTGCGGCGTTCACTTTATGGCCCAGACCGCCAAGATCCTCAGCCCGCAGCGGCTTGTGCTGCTCCCCGACCCTGCCGCCGGCTGCCCCATGGCCGACATGATCAATCCCTCGCAACTCGCTGCCTTCAGGGCCAAGTACCCAGGACGCCCCGTCGTCGCCTACGTCAATACCACCGCCGAAGTCAAAGCCGACAGTGACATCTGCTGCACCTCCGCCAACTCCGTCAGGGTAGTCGAGAGCCTGCCCGACGACGAGGTGCTTTTCATCCCCGACCGCTACCTGGCCGAGTGGACCCAAAAGCAGACCGGCAAGCGCATCATCGGCTACCCCGGCTTCTGCCCCACGCATATCCCGCTGACCCTCGAGATGATCCAGGAGGCGCGCGCTGAGCACCCGCAGGCTGTCGTGATGTGCCACCCGGAGTGTCGCCCCGAGGTGTCCGAGGCAGCGGACGTCGTGGCGTCCACTAGCGGCATGCTCAGGGCCGCACGCGAACGCCCCGACAAGGAGTTCGTCATCGCCACCGAGTGGGGCCTGGCCTGCCGCATGGCCAAGGACGACCCCGCCAAGCGCTTCTACGTCTTCCCTGACGCCGTCTGCCCTAACATGAAGCGAATCACGCTGCCCAAGCTACTCGCTAGCCTGCAGGACACGATCGGCGAGATCGAGATCCCCCCGGAAGTCCTCGAGCAGGCGCGCGGCGCCGTTGAGCGTATGCTGGCCGTGGTCTAGCGGCTGCTCCCGCTGCTTTCGGTTGGAGGCAGTGGCGACTCGGAAAGGAAACGCGGGGCCGGAGGTGGCGGTGAAGAGGCTGGCGGGACCCGCGACGCAGGGGACTCAACTGTTGGCGCTGCTGGACGTTCCGCAGGTATCACTTCCGCAGGGGAAACCTTGTCGTCGCTCAAACCCGTGACGGGCGTACCAGGAGCGGGCAGGCGCTCCACCCTCTCAGGACCCTGACCAGACATCATGTAGAGCCGGCCGTCGTGGGGACCCCTCTTCCCATCGCTGGCGTCAGCCACGAAGACGCCTCCCTTGGCCGTCTCACCCACCACGTAGGGACGCCTCGTCCGTGGGCACGTCCACCACTGCCTCTGCGGCGGCAGAAACTTCGCCAGCCGCCCCGGCCAGTCCGCCGACGGCGCCGGGAACTGCCCGCAGTCAAGGCGATAGGCCTCCGCTGCCAGCCAAACGGCCTGCAGATTCTGGCGGCAAACTTTGTCGTCGCGGGCCCGATCCAGCGACTGCCAAGCCCACAGCGACAGTGCAAGCGCGATCAGCACCGCTACCCCCAGGATCCTCATGGCCCACCCCAGCGTCACACTGCTGGCCACCCGCTGCACCACTACAGGAGTGACCTTCGGTGACAAGTCCAGCTCTCCCACCAGCACCCAAGGCCCGTTGCCAATCGCCACCTCGTCGGTGTCCACAATCCGCCCCTCCCCTTGGCCCTGTCGCACCCGCGCCAGGTCAAAGGGACCCCACACGCGTTCACCCCGCCGCACCCACAGCCGTACGTCGGCTCCACAACCCTGACACCGTTGATCATGGTTACCTATCCGAAGCCCGCAGAACTCGCAGGCCGGCAGCTTGGCCTCCACTGTCATTGCGCAATTGTCCTTGGCATCCGCAAAGACTTACGCCAGCTTTTCCTCCACTGAACGGACCTTGCCATCCATACTGATGGGCTTGTCACGGCGGTCGTC
>JAKORR010000336.1 GCA_029777735.1 Armatimonadota bacterium
GTCGGTGCGGATCTGCTTGAGATTCACCACGAGGTCAGGCATTGGCGCGCAGCTCCATGCTCGCAAAGACTACGGCGCTCACCAGCAACGATGCGCTGAGGGCTGCGACCGGCCACCAAGGCGCGAGGCTGCCGAAAACCGAGCCCAAGGCGGCTGCGAGGACGAGGACCGCGAGAGTGATGAATCCTGCGCGGTAGGCGAGCGCCCGATGGTGATTCACGAGCTCGTCATCGAGTACGCCCCTGTCTGCACGACTGAACTTGAAACGCCCCGGCGTGATGAATACCCATAGCCCGAGCGCCAGCGTCACCAGCAGCCACAGTCCCAACGCCGCAACACCCGCCGGCACCTGGCCTCTATCGCTGGCAGTCATGGCCGCGTGGCTGGCGATGGCGTGACTGGCCGTGTAGCCGGTGGCGGCCTCTCCGATCCCTGCCGTGAGGACGATCAACGGCCGCTTGGTGGAGACCTTGCCGATGGTTCCCAGTGAGCCCTTCAAAGCCATGGCAATCCCTTCCTAGAGTGTCACCTCCAGGTGACATGTAACTCATAGGTGACATGTAACTCTGAGGTGACATCTCCTGTCAAGGGATACGGGCTGAAAGTGTGCAGGGAATCAGCCTCGGGCGACACTGAGGCATCGCACGCCTCTCGGCAGTTGAGGATGCTCACGTCCATCGCGAGGCGACGTGGCTGGTCGTCGATCTGCCCGACCTGACCGCGTTGAGCAGGGAAGGCTCAACTCTTATTTTGGTGCGCTGGACGACCGTCTACTCTCATCGACTCTCATTTTCGTGCGCGCGCTCTCATTTTGCGTGGCGCCGGACACCTCAACCTCATGTGGAGAGTTGTCCACAGGTTTGCGCACAGGTGGGGAAAACAACAGGGATGGAATTCCACAGGTGTGAGTAAGCCTGTGGACAAGTCCTCCCTAGTGGGCAGGCGAAAGGGGCCTGTGGAGCTCTGTCCACAGTGGAGGGCGGGCGTTCGTCAACCCCAACCTGCAGGTGTGACTGGAGAGTTGCGCCGTGCGGCAGGAGTTGTCCACCTCGTCCACCCGTCACTTCTATGTGGGTCGAATGATCTGTGCGCAAGCCCTATGGATCTGTGGACAAGGGTGTGTGCGAGCGGGTGTGAAAGCACCCTTCCAGGCAAAACTGTCAGCGCCGCCGGGCACTGTGGGCCCCATGTCGTCCCGCATCCGATCAGACTTCGGCACCCTCGCCGAACGAAGCCGCGCGTCCGCGGAACCGGCTGACCGGACGCCCCTTCCCACGCACGCCTGGGCGCGGTTCGACGACGGCTGGCGCCCCGCGCTCCTGCTCCGCTGGATCCGCAACCCCGACAACACTTGGTCCGGCGAGATCGCGACCACATCCGACGACGGCTCGGCCGCACTGTTCGTGATGGCCGCCGGCGTGCTCAGACCGAGCGACACCCAGCCACCGTCCACCGAGA
>JAKORR010000337.1 GCA_029777735.1 Armatimonadota bacterium
AACTGACGCCAGTGCTCGCCCGGAAAGGCCATGTACGCCAGGATGTCCTCCTCGGCTTCCCGGAGCATCTGTGCAGCCTGCGGAAAGCGCTGTTCCAGGCTGTCAGCCACGTTCGCCAGCTGCGCGTGGGCCGCCGCCTTGTCGGGCTGCGCAAAGATGGTGCGCACAAAGGCCGCAACCATCTTCTTGGCATCCTTCGGAACCTGAGACAACAGGTTGCGCATGAAGTGGACCCGGCACCGCTGCCAGCTCGAGCCGCCCAGTACCTTGCGGATGGCCTCCTTCAGCCCCTCGTGCGCGTCGCTGATGACCAGCTGCACGTCCTTTAGGCCCCGCCGCACCAAGCTCCGCAGAAATTCCGTCCAGAAGGGGCCGTCCTCCGTCAACCCCACGTCCAGGCCCAGCACCTCCCGCTCCCCGGCGTCCGTGACACCTACGGCCACCACCAAGGCCATGTTCAGGACGCGGCCGCCTTCGCGCACCTTGACGTACTTGGCGTCCAGCCACAGGTACGGGTAGCGGCTCGTGAGAGGGCGATGGCGAAAAGCCTCCACCAGCTCGTCCAGCTCGGAACATAGCCTGGACACCTCGCTCTTGCTGATCCCCGTCATCCCCAGGCTCTGCACGAGCTCGTCCACTTTACGGGTGCTGACGCCGTGGATGAAGGCCTCTTGGACCACCGCGACCAGTGCCTTCTCCGCACGCCGACGGGGTTCGAGCAGACTCGGAAAGTAGCTGCCCTGCCGCAGCTTGGGGACGCGCAGCTCGATGGTGCCAACCCGAGTATCCCACAGTCTGGGTCGATACCCGTTTCGGTGCGTGACCCGTTCCGGCGTCCGCTCATGGCGCTCTGCGCCGATTTGACGGCTTACCTCGAGCTCCATGAGGTGCTGGGCGAGCAGCCTGACGGCTTCCCGCAGAAAGTCCATATCCGCACCGGCCTTGTCAAGGAGCTCCTGGAGTGCGATGCTTAAGTCGGTGGCCACGATAGGGTTCCTCCTTTGCGTTTTGGTGGCTCTAAACGCATGGAACCCGACCGTGGCCACTCGCGTCAAGAGAGCAGCCACGCTATGGAATTTACAC
>JAKORR010000338.1 GCA_029777735.1 Armatimonadota bacterium
AAACAGAACAGGTCCGGTTCCACTCCATACTGGCGTTTCGCATAGACCAGATAAGACCCGATGCATTCCAGCAGCTCAGGCCATTTCTCGGGCGACACCTGCCGGCCGTGCGCCTGTGGTGAGCCCTTGCCCGGATCGGAGTAAAGCCACTCGGGCAGGTGCCAGATGCTGATTACGTAGGGCACTCCCCTCTGCTGTATCTGCCGCGCCAACTCGAACTCGCGGCGGAGGTTCGACCCTGGTTTGTCGCGCGCTTCGAGAACCGCCCAGTTAGTGTACACTGGAGACTCGTTGTCGTTTTCAGGCTCCCACTCAGCTGATGTCATCTCGGTACGAGCCCAGGCGACCTTGAGGGTTTCCAGTGTGTACTGCGTCACTGGGGACTCGATGCCAAAGCAGTAGTTGCCGCCAAAGCCGTCGAGTCGATAGCGGACCTTGCCCACGTCGAGGGTCAAGATCGCGGGCGAGGTGTCCGGTCGAAGGGTCGGCCTGAGCGTCACTGTAAGGGTGGTGCTCTCTCCCGCACCCAGGGCTGGCGCGAGTTGACAGAAGGCCGCGTAGTCGGTGCCTTTCCACTCCCGAGTGTCCTGGACGACCACTGGCAGGGCCCGGTCGAAGGTCAGGTCAAGGCTGGCGCGCTCATCGGCAGCCGCCAGAGTCAGTGCGTCGGCGTCTCCACGAAGGAAGTGGCGCGTCGCCGGCTGCTCGCGAGGCAGTTCGGCCTCGGCTACAGTTGCACCCCCTGCAGCAAGTTTCCCTGTGCCCCCGGCGAAGAGCGAGATCGGGACATCAACCCACAGGAAGACACCCTCGATGGCGACGTCGGCCTCCGCCGTGACGGTGAAGCTGAGCCGCGCCTCTGGGCCCTGTTCCTCAAGGGTCTCCTCGAAGCGGTAGTCCTGGCCCGGCTCGACCTCAATGAGGCCGAGCCAAGTTGTCTTGCCTTCCTGCCGGGTGACCTTCACTTCGCGGGCATCGTCCAGGTTCGGCTGCCTTTCCCAGCCCTTCAGCGGCACACGCAGGTTCACCCGCACCGGCAGGTATTCCCCGGCGACGGCCAGAGCCCGGATGCGTCCCTTGGCGTCAATGACGGCAAACTCGGCCTGAGCGCCCTCCAGCGCCAGCAGGGCCAAGATAACTGCCAGTACTCGCGGCGACATGATGTTTCCTCCTATGTAGCCAGGCGAGACACTGGCTCCATGCTACGCATCGAGCCTTGAGCCTCGAGGCTCGGGTGAGGCAATCCGCGACATTCTTCGGAGAGTCGGTGTAAGCACCTTTGCGTGGGGACAAGACGCGGTCGACGTGAGCATTCTGGTCGTCGGCTATGGCCCATGCCCAACGCTGAGCCACGTGCCGGCCTGGAGCTTGCCGCTGCAGGGGCGGAGAGGTACAATAAGGCAATAGCGTTGCCTCTGCCAGGGGTGAGCCGAGTTGCCAGGATCTATATCCACACTGGTGTTTGCGACGTTGTGTCTTCTCTCCGCCGGAGACCTGCCCGACGCTATCGAACGGGTCGATGATGCCGTGGTGACGATCCGCGCCGGCGCGGACAAGGTCGGCTCTGGCTTCATAGTGTCCTCTAATGGACATATCCTTACGAACTCTCATGTTCTCGGGGATGCTAAAACCGTGAAGGTCCGCCTGGCCGACGGCAGCGAGCTGGGCGGGCAGGTCCTAGCTAAGTCTGGCAAGACCGATATCGCTGTGGTCAAGGTTGAGCGCAAGAATCTCCCCACCGTGCAGTTTGGCTCCTCCAAGTCGCTGCGGAAGGGGGAGGAAGTGGCGGCCCTTGGCGCGCCTCTGGGGCTGGACCGTTCCGTCACACGCGGCGTGGTCAGTAACCCCCGCCAGGAGCAGGACGGAAAGGTGTACATCCAGACCGACGCTGCTCTGAACCCCGGCAATTCTGGAGGCCCGCTGATCAATGGCGACGGCCTCGTCGTGGGTATGAACGCTAGGGTGGCGGCTAAGGCCGAGAACGTTGGCTTCGCCATACCTTCCGAGGACTTGATGAACTTCCTCG
>JAKORR010000339.1 GCA_029777735.1 Armatimonadota bacterium
AAGCTCACCCAGCACTGGGGCGATGACCTCAACGTCCTCCGGCTTTTCGCCCCGGCGTGGGATGTAGTACAGCATACCCTGTGGTCTGTCGAGGTACCACTCGCCCGGGCTGTCCAGCGCCTCGAAAACGTTGTCCACGTAGTATCGCCCGGGCTTCATCCGGAAGTCCTCGGTCAGGCGCGTACTGCTGGGCTTGGCGAAGTAGACGATACCGGCCTTCTCGTCAACCCTAGCTATGGGCATGCGGGACTCGCGCCAGAGGGTCAAGAAGACAACTTCAACGTCGTTGAGGTTGCGCCACTTGCGGATGTCGCCGGGTGCAAACCGGGCGCGGCTCTGCCCCACGTTCCACGGAGTCTGGTCCGTGATGTCGATAAGCTCGGCGAAGTGGATCCACTTCCTCTTCGGCAGCCGTGGGCGGAAACGTCGCTCGCCGTTGACCCAGAGCTGGCGAAAGCGCCACTTACCCTCTCGGACTGCAGTAAGCTCGACGCACCAGGCCTTCCTGCCATTGACTTCGGTGAGCTGCCAGTCGGTGATGACACGCCCGCCGCTGAAGATCGGTTGCTCGCCAGCTTGGGCCATGTAGGTCACTGGGCAGCTCTCGGTGCCAGAATCTTCGGGTTTGAGTACAAAGGGACGGCGGAGAAAATAGGTCCCGCCGCGGACCTTCACCTGTACGGGTTGCTGTAGCTCACCGTCGACCTTGAGCTTCCGGATGGCGTCACGGGCACCTTCGAGCGTTGCGAAGGGGCCCTTGGTGCCGTCACGCTGAGGCGTCGGGGCCGTGCCCGACAACCTGTCATTGCCGTCAGGGGCGACGTAGAAAACAACTGGCTTGCGGCGGCCCGAGGCACCCGCAGCCAGAGCCAGCAATCCCAGGGTGAGGCAGAGAAGCATGCTCATTGTGTATCCTTCCTCCTTGGGTATCCTTCGCCGTCGTGGCGCGCGGACCAGCTACCGGTGCCTCTGGTCTGGCAATGCCAAGCTCGCACAGCAACGTCTGCTTTACGTTCACGATTCACCCTACTTCGAAGCCCCGAAGAGCGTGCGCACCATGGTTTGGACTGACGACGGCCCAGTGTCGCTCAACCGCCTGCCCGCCGGGGCAAGGGCGAGCCCATGCGCACGGGCTGGAACCTGGCCGCGGCGGAAGAGTCCGCTAAACCAAACCTGAAGACGGGCGCATGCGCTACCCCTTCATCTCTCGCGTGGCGGCCAGTCCACACTCGCCCAGCCTGCGAGCGTGGCCAGCAAGGCCTCTACTCTTGCCTCCACGCGCGGCCAGTGTGGGATGACGTCTCCCCAGGGGGAGAAGTGATGGCGAGCAGCAAGCTCTACTCCCTTCACGACTGGCCGAACAAGCTGATTGCCCGCTGGCACCGGGATTTTTGGCAGGAGTAGGCGGCTCCTCTAAGGCTCCGATGTCGCCGGCCTCGCCCGCAGCGCCACTAGGTCGAAGCAGGCCTGAGCCGCCGTCCTTCCACACCGCTGTAGCTGAAACGCGATTCGCAGCGGTCCTTCTCTAGGTGTGTCCGGTGGCGATACATACCTCACGACCTGCCGAATCCATACCCCGTGGTGTGGCGCGATCTGTGGCTCCGGCACCTCGATCGCCTTCAGCAGCTGGTTCCCCGCGTAGAGCGCCACTGTCACGCGCGGCCACGGCAGACCCGCCTGGTCAATCCGCTGGCCCGCCCACACGCTCAACTCGTACTCCGTGTTAGGCTGAAGCTCCTCCCCGATGGTTTGCGAGACGCCCACTTTTGCCGCCTCTGTCCCCACGTTCTGCAGGATGAGCACGTTGTTCCCATCGGGTATGTACCAGTTCCACAGGCCCGTGTTCTGGCAGTTCCAGGCTCGCGCCCCCTCAGTGCCCGGCTCAATCTCCTCCCATCCCGGCACCGACAGGCTAGTGGCGTTGTCATCCAGCACCGGGGTCTCGAAGCTTGGGTTCTTCAGCGGTACGTTGCGCCAGGGCGGCTGTCCACGCTCAGGCAGTGGACCAAAGGGCATGTCTTCCCCGGCGGGCACTTCCAGCAACTCCGCCACCTTCGCCATAAAGATTCGCGTCGCCGGGCGGTGGTCGCTGATGGACGCCGATACGCTATCTATCTCCACCGGGGGCATGGGTTTTATCGCGAAGGCGTCGCCCAGCAGTGCCGTGTCCAGTCGCTTGCCCCCCAGCAGCACGGCCCCCGGCAGCCCCCTCATACGCAGGTTCCACAGATCCAGCCCCGGATCTACGACACGGCTGGCCTTGTCCAGCCCTCGTCGCTCCTGCCACGCCTTGAGGGTCAGCACCTCCCCACCGTAGCCGTCCTCGAAAAGCGCCGCCGCGGCCGGGTCCTCCAGGCCAAACTGCCAGAGCACGTTGCTGTCGGACCGGTTGCCACAGGCGATAGTCTTCTCTGGGCTGAGGGTGATGAGTGGGCTGCCATGCCCCACCACGATGTTGTTGTACACACTGTTGTGACAGGTAATACGTGCGGTCTGCCCATCCACATCGCTTTCCCCACCCACAATGATCCCCCGCTCCGACGCGATCACCAGGTTGTTCGCCACCAACGAGCGCGACGAGCCGCTCAGCGCGATCGCGCAGCAGTGCGGGCTCCCTTCCACAATGTTGCTAATGAAGGCGCCAGTCTCGCCTATCTCGTAATAAAGTCCAAACTGGCCATTGTCGTGCGAGTAGCAGCGGTTGACGATGCAGTCACGTGTCTTGCAGTCGAACCAAAGGCCCGGCGAGTTGTAGTTGCGCGCGAACTCGCATTCCTCGAACAGCATCCTTGTGCCGATGTGCTTGCCACCTGCGTGCCAGCTTGGGTTCCAGTTAAACAGGTTGTTGTCAGTCAGGCGACAGCGTCGGACGATCACCCACGAGTCGCTGTCAGAGTCCCCCAGGCCCTCAAAGCTACCACAGCCATTGCCGTTGTGGTGAACCCAGCAGTCCTCGACCAGCGTGGAGACGCGCTTGCCGCCGCGCACCACCATGCCCTCGAAGGCGCTGAGGGCAACCTCACACCCTCGCACCACGCAGCCCTCCGCCGGCGAGCCGCCCCCGCCTGGCCCCGTCATCACAAAGGCGACACCCCCGAAGGGCACCACAAGCGGCGAGTACAGGAAGCGTATCCCTTCAACCAGGATGTAGTTGCCGCGCGAGTCCCAGCAGAACCTCACAGCTGTCTCCATCACATGGTCGTTGGGGTTCTCGTCGCCCTTGAGCCACACTAGCAACTTCCTGCGCTCCTCATCGTAGAAGAAGCTGCCAGGACGCATTTCGGCGCGG
Source organism: Armatimonadota bacterium (assembly GCA_029777735.1). GTDB lineage: Bacteria > Armatimonadota > Zipacnadia > Zipacnadales > FEN-943 > JAKORR01. The sequence goes on from JAKORR010000339.1 coordinate 3,290, forward strand.
CCTCGGCCAAAGCCCAGGAAGAACTGACAGTACTGCTTTGGAGGCTTCAGGTCCTCAGTGGCTGCCGGCACGCTCAAAGGCGTCAGCGGCTGGTCATCCATGGCCACCATGCTTGGGTAGAGGCCCTCGTAAGGCCAAGCCGTCTCCCACAGCGCCCGCTGCGGCTCGTCCGCACAGCGCTCCCACCCGCGCAGGACCTCCGACCCCTTAACTGTCACCTGCTCGCCTGGCATCGCGCGGAAGGACAGCATCCGCTCCGGCCCCTCGCCCGACTTGTCCACCCTCACTGTCTCGCGGTAGACACCGCCGCGGATCCATACCGTGTCGCCGGGCTGGATCACTTCGGCCGCGTGGCAAAGCGTTTTCCAGGGCGACGTCCGAGAACCGTCATTGTCATCGTCTGCGCGGGGGTCTTCCGCAGCCACGTAGTACTCTCGGCCGCCGCCTGCGGGCGCTGCAACATCAGGTCCCTGAACCATATCCGCGGACACCAAACCGACGGACATCGCGAAGACAAACAGGAACAATCTCACAAGTGAGCTCTCCTTCCCGAGGCACCAGATAGCCCCAATGCGACACTCGCCCAGGGCATTCCCTCGCGCGGCTCCCTCCGCGGAAGGCGTGTCCCGGCGATCTGCTTATCCCTATCGGTAACTAATCATCTTGCGATCTGTCTCACGGGTAGAGTGTACTTCCTCCTCAAACTTGTCAAGACCACGACGGAACTTAGGATTGTACAGTTCCCGCAGGATAGACTTGGCCAGAAGGCCGAAGCAGCTGGTGGCCGTCGCTGCCGCGCAGGGAGGGGCGCGCGTAAGGTGGCAGGTTTCCCATGGAAGTGAGCTACGATTCTGCTCCGGGCCCTATCTGGGCGTCGGTTGCCCTGTGATTATTCCTGTCCTGGGCCCTCACGACGGCCTCCTGGCGACCAAAGATTCATCCTCAGTGAACCGAGCGCTCTCAGCGAAACTTTCTGCACCCGCGTCTCTCTCTAAGCCCACACTTACACTATCATCGCAGCATCAATACGGCCTTGGGGAAGGCTGCGACTTCTGTTGGCGAGGGCAGCAACTGTCCAAACGTGCCAGGGTCTCGACTGGCGACACCAAGAACTGCCGGAACCTGTTAGCGGCTCACGGCAGAAGTGCGGTGCATTGAGGCCGCCTTTGACGCCCTGCTCGACGCTGAGGCAAACGGCGATAACGGACGACGCCTGCAGAAGCGTTGCCGCAAGCACTGCGACAGCCTCTTCGCCTTCATCGCAAGGACGTGTCTACTGACAACAACGCCTCGGAGCGGGTGCTGCACAAGCCGGTAGTGCATCGCAAAGTCTCCGGCTCCGCTCAACTTGGGGCGCCGAGGCCTCCGCGACCTTAGCTAGGGTGCTACAGACGGCGCAAAAACACGGACGCGACACGCTCGATATCCTCACCGACGCTCTTGGCTCCCATCTTGACGAAAACTTCTGCAATCTCCCTGACACCGCAAGGTGAGTAGTTACACACCGACTACAGCCGGCTCCTCAGAGCTTGGCGGTGTATTAGGCTTGGACCCTCGCCTCCACCGTCGTCGCCTCTGTCAGGTCCAGAGTCTTAGGGTCCTGCAGTCCATGTACAATAATCGCTCAGACCGTCGAAGCTGAGGGACCAGCCTTTGCCGTACTGCACATGTCGGGCGTCGTGGCTGCGGCCGTCATTGGCCCTACCGCTGCTGTCGCGCACCACTAAGCCCGACCCCCTCGTTACGCAGGTACTCGGCTATGAGGGATAGGTCATTCCCGGCCAGTTAGGCTCTTACGGCCGTCAGAGCAAGAGCTCCCCCCAGCCACCACTCTTCCCGAAACGCCCCTGTGCACCCCGCGGTCCGCGCCAGATGCCGAATCCTTCCGCCTGCTCTACGTGTTAGGCCTTGAGCCGCCCCTGGATTCATCCGCGCTGAAGGTGCTGAGGAGGTCGCCTGGGCCGCAGAACGAATAGGGGGTCTCGTCACGGGGACGTCCCTGAGGTACGACGCCGGGACGTCAATACTGCGCGCAAGGAGAGGCGCCGCGAAATGTCAACCCAAGCCTGGCAGGATGAGCTGCTACTAAAAACCTACCTCCTCGGCCCAGAGGACCCC
>JAKORR010000340.1 GCA_029777735.1 Armatimonadota bacterium
CGACAGAGGGCACGGTCGATCACGACTCGCTTCCCGTCCGGCTGCAAAGCTCCGTTAGGGCACGCCCCGACGCACTGGTGGCAGCCAATACACTTGGATCGGTAGTAGGCGAGCTGTGGATCGGGTCGCCTGGACTCGGGGTTATGGCACCAGAAACATGCAAGGTGGCAGCCCTTCAGGAATACTGTGGTGCGAATGCCTGGGCCGTCGTTGATGGCAAACCGCTTGATGTCGAAGATAGTCCCTTGCGTCAACCCTAGTGACCCAGAAGTCGATTGTAGCCTTGCCTCCCCCAGTCGTCAAACGGGCAGCGACTTTGGGGGAGTGCGCGGGGCGATCGAAAGGCCTTAACCTTCATGGCCCTGACACGCGGGCACAGATTTCGTATTGAGCCCACTGTCTCTCCTAGCAGCATATCGGGAGCCACGACGCGGTTCAAAACCTACGCTCGCAGCTGTGCAAGCGCTGAGGGGTTCTCCGCGATCCCCGCTGTTGCCTCAGTCTAGGGCAAGGGGAAGATGCGGGATGTGGGCCCAGCCGGGCTTCGGGGCGCGCGGCAGCCGTCGGGCCACCCATCGTGCTGTCTTGCCGCGACAGGTGACCTGGTACGGGCCCTCCTCGCGCAGGACAAGCCACGCTGTACCCCCGGGATCTGTCATCGCGCTCACAGGGGTCGCAGGCTGGCCGCCGGCCGGGATAGCCAGTACGGCCTCGCCCGGCAGGGGCTTGCCCTGGTAGGTCACCGTTACGATGACCTCGGGTGCCGTGTCCTCACGCAGCGGAGGCATGGCCTGCCAGCAGCGCGCAATGGTCTCCGCCACGGGCGTAGGTGTAGCCTCTGGGCGTGTCGGATCAAACCAATTGATGAGCGATAGGTGGCCCAGGCCGGCTCTGAGACGTTCGCACTTAATGCCCGGCCCCGACAGGCTTGGCCAGTCGATAGACACCCATGCATACAGGTTGGCTTGCCCCTTGGCCCAGCCCGACTCGGTCACGGGAGCCTTTGCAAGATCGCCGAGGAGGTCGCCCCAGGGCCCCATCCACTCGGGTCGCGCAGTGCTGACCAGCCCCGCCATGTAGGGCAGGAAGTAGAAGGAACCGGACAAATCCACATCGCGGTAGTGCTTCCACTTGTGCTCGATCCACTGCTGGAGCGTTTGCATGTTCTGCTCGGCCACCTGACGGTCGTTATTGCTCGTGAGGAACAGCGGCGGGTAGTTTTGGAACTCACCATCGATACAGGGTCTCCCGCCCCACTTTTCGTGCCAGCCGATTACGCGATCGTCGCCCGGGTAGTGCAAGTTGACGATTTCAAGGCGTGAGTCCCGGGTCGCCCAAAACCCGTTCTCGCTCCCGTGATACGTCACGGGGCGCGTTGGGTCCACCTGCTTTATTGCCTCGCCGAAGGCCAAGAAGCGATCCAGCATACCTGGTGGACGCTTCGCCGACGTAAAAGTCTCGTTCTCTACCGACCAGAGCACTACGCTGGGGTGGTTGAAGTGCTTGATCGCCCAGTGGCGGTAGTGCTCTGTCACGTTCTTCACCCACACAGGATCGTCCCAGTCTGAGTAGCCAAGGATGTCTGGAATACCATAGACGCCCCAGTAGGCCCCCTCCGGCTCGTTGAGCATCCCTAACTCGTCGGTGAGGTCGAAAAACTCATCGGTCACGTCGCCGTGCCTGTGCC
>JAKORR010000341.1 GCA_029777735.1 Armatimonadota bacterium
AGGGTCCTCTCATGAAGAGCAGGCGGTACAGCGAGGAGCAGATTGTGCGCATTCTGGGGGAGATCGGCAGTGGCAGGTCGGTGGCGGAGACGGCGCGGCAGTACGGGATTGCGGAGGCCACTTTCTACCGTTGGAAGCAGCGGTATAGGGATCTTAGGGTGCCAGAGATTCGACGCTTGCAGCAATTGGAGGATGAGCACCGGTGGCTCAGGCAGCTGGTGGCGGAGCTGGCCTTGGACAGGGCAATGCTGCAGGATGTGCTGTGGGGAATGTGGGGGGAAAGCCAACGCCTGTCTGCTGGCGGGCTGTGGTGGCTTATGTACAGATTGCGTGGGAGGTAAGCGAGCGGCGGGCGTGTAGGGCCTTGGGGGGGCGCTCGACGCACCGGTATGAAAGCGTGGCGAACAGGCAAGAGGGGCTGAGGATACGCGCCTGCGGGAGCTGGCCGGGTCGCGTCCCAACTGGGGCTACCAGCGGCTGGGGTTGCTCCTGCGGTGCGAGGGGGGGCGGTGAACCACAAGCTGGTGTTTCGGCTGTACCGTGAGGAAGTCTTGGGTCTGGAGTGGCGCCGGCCCAAGCGGAGCATGACCGCGGTGTGGCGGGAAAGGCTGCCCATGCCGGATCGGTGGGAGGAGAGCTGGAGCCTGGACTTCATGGCCGATCAGCTGTATTCGGGGGGCCGATGCGTATTCTGACGATAATAAACAATTATAGCCGTGAGATCTTGGCGCTGAGGGTAGACTTGCGGCTAATCGGGGACGAAGTGGTGGAGGTGCCAAGGGCGTGATCCGGGAGCGGAGCGTGCCTGCGGGCCTGAGGGGGACAACGGTCCGGAGTTCACGTCCCAGGCTTTAGACCAGTGAGCTTACTGGAAGGACGTGGTGCTGATCAGGCCGGGCAAACCTACGGACAACGCCATCCTGGAGGCCTTCAACAGCAGGTTCCGACAGGAATGCCTGAACAAGCACTGGTTCTTGTCGGTAAGGGATGCTCAGAAGCGGGTAGAGGAAGGGCAACGGTACTACAACGAGGGGGCCTCACAGCTCTTTGGACAACG
>JAKORR010000342.1 GCA_029777735.1 Armatimonadota bacterium
CGCGGCTGTTGTCCCACATGTTCTCCCCTGGTGGAGGAATATAGGTGTCCTCGGGGCGCATCCACTTAACATGCCCGTCGAACATCAGGTAGTTTGAGCCATCATTGTGACAGCGGGAGATCGATGCGACGTAGGCCGTGTCTTGTGGACCCGTCACGTACCAGTTCGACGGGGGTATCTCCGCGTCGCCCATATTGATGGTCATCGCGGGCCGATGGAGTCTGTCAATCTCGAGGCCACTATGGCCACCCAACAATCGGTTCCAGCCGTAGCCTGTGCGCACTTCGAATTGCGTCTCGGCATAGAGGGCTGAAGCCGTCTGACGGCTCGGGCACAGGAATAACTGCCGGTTCTTGATATACGGCTCCAGCAAGTACCACCACGGATACCACTGGCCCGGAGACTTGTGCAACCATCCGGATACCATGCCGTCGTAGTCAGTCGCATACATTTGTACAGCTAGACCGAGTTGCTTGAGGTTGGACTGGCAGGAGGCCTGACGGGCCTTTTCGCGAGCCCTGGCGAAGACCGGGAAGAGAATCGCCGCCAGGATCGCGATGATGGCGATCACAACCAAAAGCTCGATCAAGGTGAAACCTCTGCGCATGAATCTCATCTCTCTCATCTCCTGGAGAGTTCTGATTACCACGTCGATTCGCAACTTCCCTTTACAACGTCCCTGCCCTTCGAGGCATTCCATCGAAGAGAGGGCAAAGGGACGCGACGTGCGCCAAGAGTAGTGCCTCGCGCACCCTGCGGTAGGCGAAGGCCCGACGCGCGGCACGAGAAGCCTGGGACCGACCTCGGAGGAAGGTCCCTGACACTCCCGCCCAGCGCTCCCGCGCCCTACGGGTTCCAGTAGGTGTTACGGTCCGCCCAGAAGCTATTGGCGTTGAGCCACTTGACATGCCCGTCGGCGAAGCAGTAGCAGCTACCGCCGTTGTGGGGCGCCCAGCGTTGGTCCTGCTGGGTCTCGGCAGTCACGCACTTGTCGGGATACCCGCCGGGGGCATTAGGCCAGCAGAACCGCCAGGGCGCGTCGCCCATGGGGTGGCAGCAGTCGCCGAGCATCATCATCTGCGCGGGGCTGTTTATTTGCCCCAGCTTGCGCCCTTTCATGTTCACATTGAGCCCGTAGGAAGGGAAGACCGGGAAGGTGCGCCCAAGGTAGACAAAGGGACCCCACTCGCTGGCCTCGGGACATACGTAGATCTGGGCGTTCTTCACGTAAGGATAGATGCCCTGCCACCACGAGCAGCCCGTCTCCGGCGGGCTGGGTGTGACACCCCAAGGGGGCTCGAAGACTGGCATCCTCTCGTCGTAGTCCTGCGCATACATGAGAAGGCCCAGTCCCAGCTGCTTAACATTGCTCGTACACGAGGCCTGACGAGCCTTGGCGCGAGCCCTGGCGAAGACCGGGAAGAGAATCGCCGCCAGGATCGCGATGATCGCAATCACAACCAACAATTCGATGAGTGTGAAACCTCTGCGTGGAGTTGCCCTGCAGCTCACGGCAAACACCCCCATGATGGTGTAATCGCACCGCTTCTGCCACACTACAGGTTAGTGTCCAGTATTACACATCCACAGCATACCCCACAATACACGAGGGGAAGCCGTACGGAAATAAGTTTTGTGGCGGGGCCTATAGGTGCCCCATACAGAGCAGAGACCACAGGCGGCTGCCACAAACCGCCTGCCGGCAGGCGCCGCTGAGAGCTTTACGGCGCAGTCCTCAGCCTCGATCTGCGACCACGGCTGCGTCGATCGTAGCCAACTACGACTATGTAGACACCAACCGCGGATGTTGTTAGGGTGACTCACGGGTAGGTCTGGTTCAGGGTCCACATCGAGCTGACGCCGGTGACGTAGGTCGCGTCGGCCCTCATGCTCTTGACGTGGCCATCGCAGAACACAAAGTTGCACATGTCATTGTGACGCTCATGGGGCGGACACCAAGTATACTGCGTCTGCTCGTAGGGGGCGTGATAGATCCAGTCGGGATTGCCGTCTAAGGTGCTGTTGAGAACATACTTGTTGGTGGGCGCCGTATCGCCAACGGCGATGGTCTGGGCGGGGGACGTGATCTTCGCCAGCTCGGCGCCGCTGCTCCATTGCGAGACACGCGAGTTGATCGAGTAGCCTAGGTACGACTTGCGTGAGGGGCAGAGGAAAAGCTGGTTGTTCTTGACGTAGGGCATGATGAAACCGCTCCAGTGCGTGATGGACCACTCAGGCACGCCTGCGGGTGGCGTCACGTGCGGCTCGTTCTTCGGAAAGATCTCGTCATAGTCCTGTGCGTACATGAGCAGCGCCAGCCCGATCTGTTTGAGGTTGGACTGGCAGGAGGCCTGGCGGGCCTTTTCGCGAGCCTTGGCGAAGACCGGGAACAGAATCGCCGCCAGAATCGCGATGATGGCGATCACAACCAGCAATTCGATAAGCGTAAATCCTCTGCGTGGAGTTGCCCTACAGCTCACGGCAAACACCCCCATAATGGTGTAATCGCACCGCTTCTGCCACACTACAGGTTAGTGTCCAGTATTACACATCTACAGCATACCCCACAATACACTAAGGAAAGCCGTACGGAAATAAGTTTTGTGGCGGGGCCTATAGGTGCCCCATACAGAGCAGAGACCACAGGC
>JAKORR010000343.1 GCA_029777735.1 Armatimonadota bacterium
CGCTTCCCGCCTTCGACCGCTCACCAGAGCAGTGGGTGGAGGACGTGCACTGGCATCGTCTGGCCTACGGCGGATCAATGTTCCGCTGGCTGCCGCAGGATGCCATGACACTGGCGCTGCGCTGGTCCCATGGCCAGGTCGAGTGGAACACTCCCGGTGACTTTCGGCGCCTGGAACAGAGAGTGGCGTCGCTGACCGAGTGCACCACCGGGATCGAGCGCTCGATGTTGCCGTTCATCGAGCATGTGCGCGAGACCTGCCGACCGGCCATCTACGCACAGGGGATCGAGGCGGTGGGCTTAACCGATCTGCACATCGAGGTGATGCGCTTCCCGAGCTCTTACGCAGAGCGCACTCAGATCACCCACCCGCAGGCCAAGCGGATCCTCGCGATGCAGTTACCCCATCCCAACCCCTTCGTGTTCGTGTGGGAGCTGCGCCAGATGCATGCGCTCTACAAGGCCGCCGAGGATCTACTCAAAGACGCCCTGTGTGATCTGCTCACCGAACTGGCACCCGCGCACGGCTGGCCGGCGCTGGCCGCTATGAGCACCCGGGAGCCGTACGCCGACTCGCTGCAATGGATGGTCGAACTGCAGCGAGAGCGGCGTGGGGGACCGGGCGATCCTCGCCGGGTGCCTGAGCAGCGCTTCGGACCTGCCGAACCACTGCCGTTCACTCGCGTCAACCGGCCTGTGGCCACCAGTTCGCAGCGGATCACCGCGGACTGACTCTCCATTGCCGGCCAGTGGCTGGGGCTGGGATGTTGGGGGAGAGGGGGGGAAGGGAACGGCCTATCTGAGTGCGCAGTCGCTGAACATCAGCGCGACGCTGTCGGGTCGTGGGCTTGCTTTGCGCAGTGCGGCGCCACGGCTGTACTGGATATACCACAGCGGTGAGGTGCCCAGCGCCGACTGTTTGAGCTTTAGCGCCTGCTGGCCGGGCTGAAAGACGAAGCGGACACGTTGCCGGGTGTACCCACCGCCCTGGTTGTAGCCGCCGCCCCGGTAGGAGCCGTCTGACTGCCTAATCCCGGTGTAGCAGGGCGCGAGCGGGTTCCCGATCCGGATCTTCTTCCCGGAGCGCTTGATCACGACCAGGTCACCGGAGGTCGTGCCGTTGACCCAGTAGGAGGTGCCGGGTGGGGGTGCGGGCCAGTTGGCGTTCGCCGGGGCTGTGGTCAGAACTGCGGCGCTCAAGACCAGCACAACGGCCGTACCCGCGAACTCAATCGTGCGTCGTCTGGACATTGGTGTTTTCCCCGTTCCCCGCGGTTCTCGTGATTCCTGCGGATCCAACGGTATAGCCAGCAAGTTCCGCTCTGGGGAGGCTACCCGTGACTGACGTCCTCCCGGAGCGCGGGCGAGCTGCGCCCGCGCACGCCCTTCCTTTACGTCTACATGCTTTCGACGCCCCCTTCATGCGTGGCATGGCCTTCTTGCCCTCAGCCCCGGGTCCCCTCCCAACGTTGGGCCCGCTCCGCGCAAATCCGAACGAAGTCCAAGACCAACGTGAGTTTCCCGGCCTGTCGGTGCATGAAAGTGTTTTCCTAATCCGCTCCCCACTGCGCTCCCCACTGTGCTCCCCACCTCAGTGGGCACCCTAATGAGCCTCTCATCAGGTACTTCGTAGCACTCCCCACGCTCCCCACTGACTTGCGGGAAACGTTACGTGTAAGTGGGTGTGACCGTGCGGATTTCCGTTCGCGCTTCCCAGTGGGTCAGTGAACAGGGGGGGAGTGGTATCGGCGCGCCTCCGTGGCTGAACATCACGAGAGGGC
>JAKORR010000344.1 GCA_029777735.1 Armatimonadota bacterium
CTCTTGGCGGGTGCTGCTGCGGGAGTATTGGCTGACACGATGGAATTCCTTGCGGTATGGAGCAGGTGATACGGGCACTATCAATGTGCGAGCATGACCGGGTAGCCCATTATTGGTCGGGGGTGTAACCAATAATAGCCAGAATAAAAGCCCAAAACCATGGCATTCACCGAGCTCCCCGCCCGCGCGGAGGGCAAAAGTCACTGCGGACTGACCTCACTACCCCGCAAATCAAACGAAGACGTCCACCGCGCGGTCCAAAGTCCCGCCACCGCGTGCAAGAGAGGCCGCCCCGGCCGGAACAGCGGACACCACTTGCGCTTGACGCGCTCCTTCGCGGGGACGCTGCTGTCCAGCCTCTCCACCACCGGCACTGTCACGCGCCGAAGTACCCACCGACATGCCGGACAGCACCAAACCCTCGCTGCGTAACAAGTCGCTCAACTGCGCCATGCTCTGGTCCAGCAGTTCCCGCGTCTGTTGCTGATCGCTGCGGAACGACACATGCGCTTCGTTGCCCGACAGGGACACTGACACCTCCACGGGGTGGCCATCACGCTGCAGCGTCAACTCGGCGTTCTGCGTCTTCTGGTTCACCCAGTAGGCCACCTGCTCGGCCACCTGCTCTTCCGCCCCCAACGCATTGGGATCCGCCAACGCTGTGGCATCGGTGAAGCTACCCGCGTCCGAAGGTGATGACCCCGACACGCCTTCAGACCAAGCGCCGGCAGTCCCTGCGCCCTCTCCGCTTCCATGCGAACGCCCGCCGGCTGGCGACTCAGCTGCCTGAGGAGATCCGAGCATCGCAACCACACTGTCGGCGAGCGGTGCTGCCACCTCCATGCCGACGACGTAACTTGACTGAGCAACACCCGAACGTTCTATCGTGGTTCCAGCAGGTACACCCATCAAAGCCCGCTCTCCAGTGGAGGCCAACAGTGCAGAAGACGATCCATGCAACTTATAAGCCGGCCCAGTCGCATCCCTCGAGGCGACTGCTCCCAAGGAGACCTCCGCCCCCCCCATACCAATGACGCGTTGAGCGTTAGCAGCCTGCATACGCGAGAAAGCACGTCCGAACCCGCCCGACGTGCCTTGGGAAGGTTGCTCCTTCAGGTCTGCAGACGTGTCCAATTTCGCAGTCTCTGCAACCAGGCCTTGGGGCATCCCACCC
>JAKORR010000345.1 GCA_029777735.1 Armatimonadota bacterium
ACCAAGGCCTTCAGGACACTGAGGGCCGGGGACATTGCGATCCTGTTCCGGGCGATGACCCAGTCGTATCTCTACGAAGAGCAGCTTGCAGCGCTCGCAATCCCCTACTACAACGCCTCGGGGCGCGGCTTCTTTGGTCGGCCCGAGGTCACTGACGTCCTCAACGTCCTGCGAGCCGTCGCCAACCCCGACGACGCGATTGCTCTCGTCGGCGCGCTGCGGTCACCCTTGTTTTCGACCAGTGACGAGACGCTGTTCTGGCTCGCCCAGGACCGCGAGCGCACCTGGTGGGAGCGTATCCAAGCCGCGTCCGCCGACGGCGCCGCGCGGCGCGAGCCTTACAGCCGCCTGGCGGAAGAGGACCTATCGCGCCTGCGACGGGCGGGCGAGCTGCTGGGCTCTTGGCGCGACCGACACGATCGTCTCCCGCTCTCGGGCCTGATAGGCGAAATCCTCGAGAGCACGGGCTACGGGGCAGCGATGGCTGCACAGGTCGACGGCCTCCGCGCCGTGGCCAATTTGGGCAAGCTTACGGACCTGGCGCGCAGCCAGGAGCAGTCAGGATGCGGCGGCCTGGCGGGCTTTGTCGCGTTTCTTACGGCGCTGGCGGACAGCGATACCCAGGAGGCCCAGGCTCCGACCGAAGAGGAGGCCGGAGAGAGCGTTCGCCTTTCCTCGATTCACGCTGCCAAGGGTCTGCAGTGGCCAGTGGTCATCGTCGCCGATCTGGGGCGCAAGCGAGGCGGAGGCGAGGAGATGCCGCTGGTGCGCTCACACCCTAAGTCCGGCCTCGTCCCCGTCGAGGGTGGCGACATCTACGCACGGAGATGGCGGCTGATGGGCGAGATCCTGGCAGCGCGCGAGAAGGCCGAGGGCTTGGCGGAGGACCGTCGCTTGCTTTACGTCGCCATGACCCGTGCCAGCGACTTGCTGATCCTCTCCTCAAGCGTTCAGCCCACACAGAAGGGCCTCAGCGGCTATGACGGCAACCTGTGGCTGGCGTGGCTACTCGAGGCCTCGGGCGTCGACACCACGGCTACGCTGCCGGGTCCGAACATCGTGCGCGTGGACGACGGGTCGCTCTGCCCTTGGTATCTTCTCCCATCCGAATCAGAAGAGACTCCTGAGTTCGGAGTAGCTCTGCGTGAGGAAGTGCCTGAGCCCGTGCCCGCCGCCGAGCCTGCACCGCCCACCATGTCCGCCACGGACGCCGAGGCCGGTCCTGGGGACACGCCACAGCCAGGCTTCGCCCTGGCGCTGACCGAGTTCGGCCCTGATACAGGGGCCAGAAGGCGCTTCGCGGTGACAGAGCTAGCCGATTACCTGATGTGCCCGCTTTACTACCGCCTGCGCCACCTGCAGTCACTGCCCGACGTGGAGGCGCACAAGCCCGTCCTGTCGCGCGGCCTGTCGTCGGTCGAGCGCGGCATTCTCGCGCATCGCCTGCTGCAGATGGTCGGCACAGGCGGTCTAGACGCGCTCGAGGGCTTGCTCGGCGAGACAGTCCCCGGCGGAGGAACGCTGCGGTCCCTGAGCCCAGGCGACCTGCAGGAGCTGCGCAGTCTGCTCGAGTGGTACCTAGCTGGAGACTTCTATAGGCAACACGTGGCCGCGGCCCAGCGACTGCGCACCGAAGCCTGGGTTTCTTTCCTCGAAGGGGACGTAGTCATCGAGGGCAAGGTGGACGCAGTAGCAGAGGGAGATAAGGGTCTAGTTCTCATAGATTACAAGACTGGACGCGGGCGGACCGGCGTGGCTGATGAGGCTGAACCCGGAGGCAATCGGTTCCAACTCGCTCTGTACGCGCACGGCTTGCGACGTGTGATGGGGCGCCTTCCCTCCGTTGGGGCGCTGATCTACCTGAGCGATAGGGCGATCGACGAAGCGCCTCTCGAGACCGAGGCCGACGAGGCGCGTCGCCAAGCCGTCAGCGCCGTTGAACAGATTCGCCGCGGTGAGTTCCTCCCGCACCCCGAGTCAGTCAAGTGTGGTCGTTGCAGGTTGCGCTGGGCGTGCAGAGAAGGGCAGTAGAACACGCGCTGGTGGTGGTTTGGGACTTCAGGTACCAGCGAGACAAGGAGGCGAGAGCTGTGAGGAATTCGCGTTGGCTGGCCTTGTTCTCGGTCCTCTGGCTGCTGTGGGCTTCGGGTTGTCAGCCCGACGAGAAGGGGAGCGTACCTTCCGGGGGTTCGGCGCAGGCCGAGTCTTCTGAGCAGGCCGGCTCGACACTAGCGAGCCAGACGCAGGTGCGGGGGCGCCTCGAGACGATAGGGGAAGGAGAAGATGCCATCGATGTCATCTACCTTGAGGGCAGTCCCTACCAAATGGGTTACACCCACGGCAAGCTCACCGCCGAGAAGGTGCGCAAGTTCTACTCCAACATCATCCTAGCCATGTGCGTGGCCATGAAGGTGCCCGTGCAGGCCTTGGACGAGGCGTGGCAGGCAATGGAGCCCTTCGTAGCAGCGGACCTTAAGGAAGAGATGCGTGGGCTAGCCGACGGCGCGGACGTCGAGCTCAAGATGGTACAACGTGCTCACGCCATCCCCGACCTGTCCGAGTTCCATTGCACCTTCTTCGCGTCCTGGGGCAAAGCCACTAGCAACAGCCACCTGATCCAGATCCGAGCGCTGGACTACGCCACGGCGGCCGGTATCCAAAACTGCCCGGCTATCATCGTGTACAAGCCTGATGGCAAGATTCCCTTCGTTACGGTGGGCTGGGCCGGCTTCATCGGTTGTGTGACAGGCATAAGCGGGAAGAGCATCGCAGTGAGCGAGATCGGGACTAACGTGGGAGACGAGAAGGAGACACTTGAGGGAGAACCCTTCCCCTTCCTGCTGCGCCGCGTGTTGTCGGACGCCCTGACGCTGGACGACGCCGTGCGCATTATACAGGACGCCAAGCGCACAAGCTCCTATCTCTACTGCGTCGGTGATGGCAAGATCCCGTCCGCCCGCGCCTTCCTCACCTGCAAGGACTGGGCCTATGTCTTCGACCCCAAGAGCCTACCCAACCGCAAGTTAGACGATACGGTATATTTCTCAATGGGCCACAACAGCCCCTGGAACGAAAAGCTCTACGACGTGCTCAAATCCAAGATGGGCCAAATCGACGAGAAAGTGGCCATGGAGGACGTGATGCGCGGCCTGGGTACGGGTGATCTGCACGCCGTGGCCTGGGATGTGACTCACCTGAAGATGTGGGTGGCAAACTGTACCTCGGCGCCGCTGGGCACCACTGGAAAGCCGGCCTATGGTGAGACCTTCGTGCCCTTTGACGTAGCCAAGGCTCTGGGTGTTGTGCCGGAGCAAGCCACGCCGCCTGCAGCCATGGAGGGCGAGGCGCAGACCCAGACTGACAAGAAGTAACTACCGCCTGTTGCGCGCGTGGCGAGCCTGTCGAGACCGCACGGGTCAGAGCTGTCGGCCCACGGTCCAGCGCACTCCGCCGCGCGGGAAGGCAGTCCGTGCGAGGCCCTCAAGGTCGTCCCACGGCCGTCCATAGAGGGTCAGGTACTCGGCCTGCAACATTTGCTCGAAGGCCGTGACGCACCTCAACGGCAGATCCACCCATCGGTTGCCGCTCAAAGCACTCTCGCGCAGTCCAATCCAGATTCCCTGGTCACGCCAGGCACGCTCGGGCGGGTATTCCGCTGGCCTGTCCTCCGTCACGGCGCAGTGGAAGCCCGATAGAATGTCCACACGGGCTACCTCATCGTTGTCCGCCACTCCGTAGCACTTGTACGGATTCTTCCAGACTATCGGCGGGGCGGTGTCAACGCGTACGCTGTCCAACACCTTGGCGCTGCCCTCTTCAGTCCACTCCCACTCGAAGGGATACCGTTCGTAGGTCCCGCCCACACCTAACCACAGCTCGTCGCCCATCAGCGCGCCCTCGGTGCCTTCAATCTCCCACACATTGCCGCGGGGCCCGGCAGGTGGCATCTCATAAAGGCATCTCGCGCCGCTTTCGAACTCCACCACAGCGCTTTCCCAGGCCCGCTCGGGTATCGTCTCGCCCACGTAGTCCATATAGTAAGGACCGGGCAGGCTTGCATAGTGCCCAAGCACTCGCCTTGCCTCCGCGCCCAGCAGAACCCGAATCGCGTTGAAGCCGTGGTAGCTGCCGCAGGTATACCAGAGCCGCGCATGAATGATGTGGCCCAGCAGTCCAGCGGCAACGATCCGCTGCTTCAGCCTCTCGCTGGCCCAGCGGTACACGTTCTCAGCGACCTCGATCTTCACGCCCGCTTCGGCCGCGGCTCCAATCATGAAGTCAGCGATTGGACGCGTGGGTGCCACGGGGATTTCACTGATAATATGAACCCCATGCCTCGCCGCCAGACCTGCGACCACATGATACGCATCGGTGGGCACAGCGGCGAGCACAACTTCAGGGCTTTCCTCGGCCAGAAGAGCCTCCAGGTCCTGGTATACCGGTACGCCCCACCGCTGTTGGTTCTCAGCCGCGCGCTCCGCCACTGGCTCGGCCATCGCGCAAAGCTCGTAAAGGTCCGTCAGCTTCCTGACCGTCGCTGGCCAGATCTGGCCCCTGCCTCGACCACAGCCTGCGATCGCGATACGCAAGATCCTTCCCACTGTAACTCCCTCCTTATCCCGC
>JAKORR010000346.1 GCA_029777735.1 Armatimonadota bacterium
CGGATGCTCACTGACGTGCAAAACCCGCAGCTAGGCAACGGGCTGATGATTGTGCTTACCCTGCCTACTCCGATTCCAAGTGGTGAACGCGGCCGGTTGGCGCTCGAGTTAAATAGACGAGAGCTCGCGGAATTCACCCGCGCGCCGTTCCTTGGGTCATGGTGCCCTGACCCAGGGCTAGAAAAGTCCGTCAGCTTCGTTTCGTTTTTGCCCAATGCGTGCGCTTTGACCGGACTGCCTTCCAACCTCCTCCTCTACTGGGGGACGCGGGCCAAGTGGGCCTTCGAGGCGCTAAATGGCGGGCAGCAAGCCGCAGCCAAGAAAGCGCGCCCTGCGCTGTTACGCTTTCTCTCCCGCTAGGTAGATTGGAGGACAGCTGCCGCTAGAGTCTCCGCCGCGGCCCATCGGGGGTCTGCAAGCGCTGCATCCACCGATGTGAGCGAAAGCAGCGCCTGAATGCGGGCGGCCGGCAGTACGGCGACCGCGGAGTGGATGCTCTGGAGCACGGCGTCATCCCACGCCGGATAGCCGCCAAGACGCTCGAAGGCTGTCTTTAAGCGCGGTCGCGCGGCGCCTCCCTTGGTCATGGCTGTGTGGAAGGCCACATTGACTTCGTGGCTCGAGGGACAATCTGTCTTTGGCTCTCGAGCCATCAGGTAGCGGGCAACCTCGCGCTCAAGGCGTCGTTTGGCGGCACTAACCTGCGCGTCGAGTCCGTTTCGCCACCAATGGGTTGCCGTCTCCTTCGACGACTGTACCGCCGCTGCTGCGTCTGCCGCGGCGCTCAGTCGGCAAGACTCACGTAACCCGCGGTCTGGCGAGCTTCCGTCCCAAGTATCGATGAGCTGGAGAAGGCGGGAGAGGCTCACGAGAGGCTCTGCGAGGCCGTCTGGATGCACCCAGGACGCAGTGCTCGCGCGAAATGGCCCGTTTTCTGAGGACTCCACGACGAGGGGAAGCAGAGGGCCCTCCGCGCGCCCTATGCCAGCCAGCTTCAGGACA
>JAKORR010000347.1 GCA_029777735.1 Armatimonadota bacterium
GATCCGGAGATAGTACAACTGCCCAGCGAAAGGGTCGGTGGCGATCTTGAACACCAACGAGCAGAAGGCCTCGGAGGTGTCAGACTTGCGGCGTTCTTCGGCCCCCGTTTTGGGGTTGTGGCCTACCACGTCGGGCACATCAACCGGCGACGGCAGGTAGCGCACGATGGCGTCTATGAGGGGCTGCACACCCTTGTTCTTAAGTGCCGATCCGCCCAGAACGGGAACCAAGGAGAAGGACAGAGTAGCCCTCCGCAGGGCCTTATGGATTTGTTCCTCACTAGGCTCCTGCGCCGTGAGATACAATTCCTCGATCTCCTCGTCTACCTCGGCCAAAGAGACGAGCAAGTGCTCGCGGAACTGTTCAGTCAGGCCTTCCAGGTTGTCAGGGACCGCTGCTTCCTCTACATGGGTACCGAGTTCATCCGTCCAGTACAGGGCACGGCGGCGGATAAGATCGACCATGCCCTCGAAACGGTCCTCGGCCCCTATCGGTATCTGCAGAGCCACCGTCTTGGCACCGAGCCTGGATCGCATTTGATGCAGCACATCATGGAAGTTGGCGCCAATCCGGTCAATCTTGTTGATGAAGACCACCCGCGGCACGCGGTACTTATCAGCTTGGCGCCAGACAGTCTCTGATTGGGGCTGAACCCCGCCAACTGCACACATGATGGCGACAAGACCGTCGAGGACGCGGACAGACCGTTCGACCTCGACCGTGAAATCTACGTGGCCAGGTGTGTCTATTATATTGATACGGTGCCCTTTCCAGTAGCAAGTCGTGGCCGCGGCGCTGATAGTGATGCCCCTCTCCATCTCCTGGGCCATCCAGTCCATCTGGGTATCGCCATCGTCCACTTCACCCATGCGGTGGATGCGACCGGTATAGAACAATATGCGCTCGGTGGTAGTGGTCTTGCCCGCGTCTATGTGCGCAGCTATCCCAACATTACGCGTCTTCTCGAGCGTCACATCGTCTGTGGCCACTGCCTCCACCTACATTGTCCATCAAACTACCACCGGTAGTGCGCGAAGGCCTTGTTTGCCTCGGCCATGCGATGCGTGTCGTCCCTCTTTTTCACGGCGTCGCCTTCGCCTCGAGCGGCGGCCAGGATCTCGCCTGCAAGCTGGGCCATCATGCCGCGCTCTGGTCGAGCGCGGGCTGCGTTCACGAGCCACCGAAGCGCCAGGGTGAGCTTCCGGCGCACAGTGACTTCCATGGGTACCTGATAGGTTTGTCCACCCACACGCCGGGGTCGGACCTCGATGGCCGGCATGATGTTGTTGAAGGCCTGCTGGAGGACTTCCAACGGGTTTTCGCCGGTCTGATCGGCAATTCTCCCAAGGGCGCCGTAAACGATGCGCTCCGCGACGGTCTTCTTGCCGTCGACCATCACACGATTGATAAGCTTCTGCACAAGAACGCTGCCGAAGATTGGGTCGGGTGATATCTGCCGTAGCTCTGGAGCTCCACGCCTGGGCATGACGGTGCGTCCTCCTGGTACTACTTGGGCCGCTTGGTGCCGTATTTGGACCGGCTCTGCCGCCGTCCATCGACGCCGGCGGTTTGCTCAGCGCCACGGACAATGTGGTATTTGACTGCAGGAAGGTCTTTCACACGGCCCCCACGAACGAGCACGACAGAGTGCTCGGCAAGATTATGACCTTCGCCAGGAATGTAGGCCGTTACTTCTTCCCGGTTCGACATTCTGACGCGAGCGACTTTGCGAAGTGCGGAATTGGGTTTCTTGGGAGTCACGGTCCAAACCCTGACGCACACGCCACGACGCTGCGGCGCGCCCTCCACCGTACGCGCCTTGCGCTTGAGAGCGTTCCAGACCACCTTCAGAGCAGGGGTCTTGGGCTTGCGCCGCTTCTTTTCTCGACCGTGACGGACAAGCTGA
Source organism: Armatimonadota bacterium (assembly GCA_029777735.1). Lineage (GTDB taxonomy): Bacteria > Armatimonadota > Zipacnadia > Zipacnadales > FEN-943 > JAKORR01. The sequence continues at coordinate 1,908 of JAKORR010000347.1, forward strand.
CTTATCGTTGGCACCCGGTAGTCACTCCTCGACTCATGCCTGGCGACTCGTGAGGGACATCTGGGAAATAAAAAACCCCTCGGCAACAAGAGGGGCATCGCTCACAGTACAGTCAGGCACAATTCCGAACAGCTAGCTGCTGCTCGCTGTAAGCGTCGGCGTCGCTAGGCGACACCCCCAGTTGCTTTGCGCTGTGAGTCCCTCACGCGCAGAGATCCCAACCTCAAGCTGCCATGAGAACACGTAAAACTCCAGCTCACCAAGGCAGTTCGTCTGAGCCCACAGCTTTGTCGCCGGCAAATGCTACAGGCGCTTGCCTCGGAGGCGAGAGGAAGTATATCGGGTCTTGTTGAAGCTGTCAAGGCCTTATCGAGGATTCTTTTTGGAGGGCGGAATCGCGTGAATCGTCCTGTCGTAGGGGGGCGGCGTTCTGACTCGTGCCTCTGGTTTTGTCCCCTATGTCCGCGCACCGCGCGCAGGTGCCCAGAAATCAAATCCGGCAGTTACACCTGCAAAGGTGAAGGACCCAAGCTGAGGAATCGGCCCAAGCAGAATCATCGCCGCCTTGGCCGCGCGGTTGAATCGCGCGAGAAGGCGTAGCGACAGATAAGCAAGGGAGGGCACAAGATGATGACCCAGGAAGCTTCGAATACGGGTACACGGGTGGTTTTCGTCGCGCCCAGGCAGGTGGAGCTGCGGGAGTTCCAAGTAGGACCAACACCGCCAGGACATGTTACGGCGCGCACTCTTGCGACAACGGTCAGCACCGGCACCGAGCTGACCATCCTCAGCGGAGAGTATCCCCCTGGCAGCAAGTGGGCGGCCTATGCGCAGTATCCCTTCACGGCGGGGTACTCGCACTGCGGCAGGATCGTCGAGGTAGGAGAAGGGGTGAAGGGATTCGAGGTGGGCGACCGCGTGGTGTCCTACTCGAGGCACGAAAGTCAGGTAGTCCTTGAGCCCGCCCAGATCCTTGGCAAGGTGCCCGACGGCGTGAGTGACGAGGAGGCGAGTACCATCGCCTTGGGTCTCATCGCGATGAACGGCGTGAGGAGAGCAGAGCTGCGTCTAGGCGAGAGTGTGGTGGTTTACGGCTTGGGGGTACTCGGATTGCTAGTGACTCAGCTTGCCCGGCTGTCGGGCTGTAGGCCAGTAATTGGTGTGGACATTGCGCCACAGCGGCTGGCGTGGGCGCGGGAGACAGGAGCCGACGCAGCCTTGGAAGGAGACAGAGACGTAGCCGCGTATGTGGCCCAAGCCACGGGCGGACGTATGGCGGACGTCCTCTTTGAGGTCACGGGCAATCCGGCCATAATCGAGAAGGAGTTCAGCGTCCTACGGCGGTTTGGGCGCGGTGTAATTCTGTCTAGCCCCAGAGGCGCGACGAGCTTCGACTTCCACGATTTTTGCAACTCGCCCAGCTTCACTATCATCGGCGCCCACAATGGCTCCACGCCATCCTGCGAGACCGTCTTCAGTCAGTGGACCTGGCCCAGAAACACCGAGTTATATCTGAAGCTTATCGCGGACGGAGAGCTGCATGTAGACAGCCTGATTTCGCACCGGTTCCCGTACCGGGAAGCGCCATCGGTGTACGAGTGGCTGCTGGCAGACAGGGGGTCGGCAGGGTTCGTGATTCTCCAATGGGCGGAGCAGTAGCTGGCAGGCGAGGGGTGAGTTCCGAGGTCCCCGGCAGCCTTTCGTCCCTGCAGGGTCGGAGGAAATGTCCCCCACGCCTGCCTTATGCCCTCCACTGCCTTTCGTCCCTGCAGGGTCGGAGGAAATAGAGGCTACTGACCTGGCGACGCGGGGGTGATTCGCAGAAGCTCTGTGAAGTGCTCAGGCAGGTCGATTGGGATGCTGTGCCCGAGCATCTTGAAGTCCGTAAGCACGGAGACGGCTAGGATCGATGACGGGAAGCTCAACACCCGGCGGCCGGCCTTCGCAGTGTGGACCCCGACCCACTGTCCGTCAGCGTAGAAGCAGTCGTCGGTGTCCAGGTATAGGTGCACGCCCGCGTCGGTATAGACGCCACGCAGCACTGAGGGCGGCAGGCAGGGGACGGCGGAGTAGAAAGCCGTGGCGCCGCCGACGTCGGCGCGGGCCAGAGCAGGCAGGTCTCCAGGTGCCAGGAGCAAAAGGGTGTCGCCGGTGCGCGGCACAAAGACTGGACCGAGCGGGATGTTAGGGTTGAGGGCGCTGTCTAGGGCCGGAAGGCGACCAGCGTAGGCGTTCTGGCCCGGCGCAGCTGCCAGACGTACGGACTGTTCCTGCGTGACTTCCTCGAGGCGCAGGCCCACCAGGTCGCTCATCTCCTTGGGTGTGGCCAAGCGTCCCCTGTCGGGCCAGACAGCACCGGCCGCCCAGTGCCAGAGAGCCGCCGCGCCCTGCCTACGCGTGCGCTTTAGTATCTCCTGCCGGGCCTTTTCGTCGAGGGCGTAGGCATTGAGAAACACGTAGAGTTTGTAGTCGGGAAGGTCACGCTTCCATAAGTCGCTAAGGACGTACAAGTCGAAGGGTGCTCCGGCACGGAACAGATTCACCACGGGATACAGAGTGAGGTAGCTGCTGACCAGGCCCGGACGCACGTAGTAGAAGCTGTGGGGATCGATGAAGACTGCCACTTCGGAAGACCAGGGGCGGCGGGTTTTCAGCTCTTCCTCCATCACACAAACCATCTTGCCAAACTCGCGCGGGATATCAGGGCCCGCCAGCCACCCGCCCGCCATATCCATATGCGAGACGCCGGCGCGCTTGGTCAGTACATGGGCGAACTCGCGCCAGAGCACCCCCACGGTCTCCTCGAGGGTCTTGGTTCGTCCGAAGCCCGAGGTCGGGTCGCTGAGGTGCGTACGGTAGTCCGCTTCGCTGAGCCAGATCTTGCCGTGGGCGTGGACGGAGTCTGTGGCTGACATGAAACCCGACACGGCGCCGGCCTGGCGCTCGGTGTATAGCGGAGGGCTCATCAGAAAGTCCAGTTCAGGCGAGTCTAGGACCTTTTCGATGCCGCAGTGTCCCGATTCTGCTTGGTGAAGGTGGTGCTGGGTGAGATAGCCGTAGTAGGTACCGATCAGGAGCCTGCGGTCGCTCGCATTCTTTGCCAGCCGTGAGAAGTAGATGATCGTGTCGGCCGTGAGGTCGTTGAGGAAGGTCTGGTAATCGATGACGTCCCGGTCGGCGGCCGAGTCGCGGAGCATGAGGTGAGCGGCGCCCAGGCGGCGTTCGGCCGTCGGCGGGGCGGCCGTCGCGAGGGATGCCTCCGTCCGGCCCCAGGCCTTCCCGAGCGCCTCGTCAGAGCCATAGCGTTCGCGGAGCCATCGGCGCCAGGCCGTGAGCGCTGGTTCGCTGTAGTCCGCAAACTTGTTCTGCCACACGCCCCAGGTCTGCCACTCGGCCGTGTAGCCTGAGCAGATGACAAAGCCCAGGATCCGGTCGGCATAGGGCGACCTGCGCAGGTGGCGGATCAGCCGCGTCAGGTCGTCGCCGATTTCCTGACGCCACAGCTCGGAGGCAAAGGACTGGTACCCCGCGCCTCCGTCGTGGTATGCGCACCTTTCCTCCGGGTGCTCCCTCTGCCACCACACCGGGGCCGTTACATACACGTGCGGCAGAAAGAGCGCGTTGGGTGCCGCCTGCACCACCCGGGCGAAGTAGACGTCGAAGGCCGAGTAGTCATACTGGCCTGGGCCGACATGGCCGAGGAACCCGTCGTGGCTGCGGCCGAACCAGTCGGAGAAGATACGCACGCCGACCTGGGCCATCTCGGCGTGGGCCGATCTCGAGGCCAGATCAAGCTGCGAGAAGGACATCGGGGCCGAGAAGCAGAAGAGCGGAAGAACCTTGTCGTTGACGTAGACGGCGGGCGAGCCGGCGAGAGAGCGCACGCGGCATGTTGGGAAGTCCCGCCTTTCGTGGCGGGGCGATACGGTCCTGACGACAATCTCGTGCTCGTCGGCGGGCTTATCGGCCTCCAGGGCCTCGTAGCAGCCCGCATGGAGCCTGGCACTGAGCGAAAGAAAGGGCAAGGTGGGCAACTCAAAGGAGACGGTTACATCGCCGGCGCGGGTCGCATCGAAGGGCTTGTCGACAGCCGCAAGGAGCACCCCGGGCGCATCCAACCGGGCGTAGGCTGTAGCCCGCGTTACCTCGGGTCGCGGGTTGACCGTGAAGGTAAGCTCAACGCGCAGGAGCTGTCCGGCCTGCACGTCGGGAGGCACAGATACTTTCGTAAGCTCGGCGTCCAGACGGGGCTCAATCGCAATACCTGTCGCCAGCACCTCGGGGGTCAGTCGCACCCAGTCCACGGCAATCCAGCGATCGGCCTGGTTGCCGGGATCGAGGCGGAAGGAGCGGATGTCGCCGTCGGGACCACCCCACCGGCGCGACTGATCGCCCGTGTCGGTCTCGCGCCACTGGTTGGCCTGCAGGTCAACGGTGTAGACGGCCCAGCCGGCCTTGATCGGCAGACTGCCTCCCAGGCACCAGTAGCCCCCCGCGGTCTTGTAGTAGATGTCGAGGAGGTCGGCCGGCGCCGAGGAGAAAAGGCGCACCTGAAGTGAGCGATAGTCGGCGGCCTTGATGCCCGCGTCGGGCAGTGAGAGGTAGAAGTAAGGATCCCATGTAGACAGGCCCTTAAGAAGACCATCGGAGATAACGGCGCCCAGGAGGTTGGAAGCGGAAGCGGCATCGCGCGAGGAGTCGAAATCCCAGCGCAGGTCACCGCCGGCACAGACAGTCAGGCTGAGGAGTGTCAGGCCCAGCGGGCAAGCGACAAGCACAATCTATTCCTCCTTGTGAAACACATGCGCGTCGGCCTTCGACACTGGAGCTCAGGTTCCACCTACGCCGCCGGTGCCCTCCGTCCACGTCACCCTCGGCCGAGTCGAAGTGATATTGTGTCTCCCGCGGCACGAGGGGCGAGGGAGGAAGCTGGTCGGTCGGCGGGAAAATGACAATACGGGTTGTGTTGCTCGCAGCCCGTGAGAACCAAGCCACTCGGCCTCACACGCAGGCGAGGGGTGCGAAGAAAGGTGGAAGGCAATCATGAAGCTGATCGAACCGAAGGTTACCCCACCGCTGGACCCGGGCTTCCGCCCTGCTTCTCTGGCTAACCGACAATTCCTGGAAGAAGTGCGGGCGTCTGGTAAGGCGGTCCCTCTGAGGATTGCACTGGAAAGAGAGCGCGGGCGGGTCTCGCTCTTCGACACTGAGGTCTTCGGCGAGGGGGCGGCAGAGTTTGAGGACAACCTGCAATACGTGGAGCGACTGGTGAAAACGCTCCTGTGGGCCAGGGGAGGCTGGCGGGTAGTCGTGGGTGGGCCAGCGCAGGTTGGCGAATACATCAAGGAGATGTACTCGCCCGGGGGTGCGCGAAGCTTCGACTACGATTTCATGGGCCGGCAGGTCTATGAGAAGAGCTTCACCGTCGAAGTGACCGATGCGGACAGTGTCCCCGAGGAGAGAGAGGCGTCGGTGTCGCTGGGGCGCCACCTGGAGGGGTGTCGTATTGGGCTCGATCTGGGCGCCAGTGACCGCAAGGTTTCGGCAGTCATCGACGGCGAGGCAGTGTTCGCAGAGGAAGTGGTCTGGGACCCGAAGCCGCAGCGAAATCCGCTGTATCACTACCATCAGATCATGTCGGCGCTTCACTGGGCAGCAGCCTTCATGCCCCGTGTCGATGCCATCGGTGTTAGCTCTGCCGGTATCTACATCGACAACCGCGTGCGAGTGGCGTCGTTGTTCCGGGGCGTGCCAGAGGACATCTACGATCCTCAGGTAACTGACTTGTTCCTACGCGTGCGAGATGCCTGGGGCTGCCCGCTGGAGGTAGCCAACGACGGTGACGTGACGGCGCTGGCTGGAGCGATGAACCTAGAGGACAACGGCGTGCTGGGGATCGCCATGGGGTCCAGCGAGGCCGGGGGATACGTGGATGACGCAGGGAACATCACGGGGTGGCTCAACGAGCTAGCCTTCGTGCCGGTAGATTTCAGCCCGCAGGCTCCCGTGGACGAATGGTCAGGTGACTTGGGGTGCGGCGTGCAGTACTTCAGCCAGGAATGTGTAGCTCGGCTCGCACCGGCGGCACAAATGGGCATCGACCCGAGCAAGCCTAAGCCCGAGCAGCTCGTCGACGTGCAAGAGGCCATGGCGGCGGGTGATGAGCGTGCCGCGCTGATCTACGAGACTATCGGGGTCTATCTGGGCTATGCTCTGGCGTACTACTATGATTTCTATAAGCCGCGCCACGTTCTGATCCTGGGAAGGGTCACCACGGGGGAGGGGGGCC
>JAKORR010000348.1 GCA_029777735.1 Armatimonadota bacterium
CCGTCTGGAGGGCGGCCGTAACGGTCTCCTCGATCCTCTCCACAAGTTGTCTCCTGGCGTAGTCGCTGACCTTAGTTAAGAGGACCTGGACCTGGCGCCAGGTTTCAATGTTTTTCCGGACTTGGCTCAGCGCTTCATCTTTCTCTTGACGCTGTTTCTGGAGCAGGGCCAGTTGGCCCCGGCCCTGCTCGTAGCGGGACCTCATGGTTGAGAGCGCGGTTTCGTATCTGGCCAGTGAGAGTGTAGAGACGGACATCGTTCTACACCCCTTGTGCAGCCGCCGGAGGAGCCAAGAGCCGTTCAGCCTTGGAGAGCAGCTCCGCGATCTCGGTCTTGAGCCGCTCAATCTCGGCTTCGAGGTTCTCCGGAGAGACTCCAAGAGCGGCTAGCTGCTGGTGGATGTCCTGCTCCTGCTTTGCGAGAGATTCCAGTGTTGCCTCGGCGCGGGCCTTCTCAGTGCGGCCGCGCTCGATTTGGGACTTGATATTCTGAAGGCGAATTGCCTCATTGGACATGGTTATGCAACCTCCTTGACGTGGGACTTGATAGACTCGGGGGAAACTTGGGAACCACAAAGTGGACAGGTACCGAGCTGGATCAGGACCTCCACGTAACTGGCCTGAGCATCGTTCAGCGCCTTTGTATGGCGGTCAAGGTCGTTCTCGGCTACCACTCGGGCCTGGCGGATGCGGTATAGCGCCTCGGCGTGTTGTTCTAGGGTCGTGAGGCGCTGAGTGAGTTCGGGGATCCTGGCCACAATGGCCTCGGCGTCTTCGAGGACTGTGAGCCGCTGCAAAATGCGTGAGTGCATGGCTTTGTCGGCTTCGATAGCGCCCAGCACTGTGCTCAAGGAATAGAGGCGGTCGAGCTTGTGCAGGGCTTCTGAGCAGGCGGCCACACGGGCCTCCGCGGCGTCCAAACCAGCCCACTGTTCGACCGCGAACCGGCACATCTCTATGCCGTTGGTGGTGCTGTCGAGGTCATCAGAAAGCTCTTCGAGTTTGGCGAGGCGTGACGATGCTTTTTCGGCCTCGTCGTAGAAACTCGCGGCTTCCTCCAGCCCGGCCCATCTCGCGAGGCGCCTGCTCCACTCGGCCCTCTGAGCAGCGATGGACACGAGAGCCACATGGAGTCCTGAGAGCGCCTGCATCTTGGTGAGGGCCGCTTCCGCGTATTCCACGTGTGATACTGCCTCGGTGAGGCCTCCCCAACGAGCGAGGATGGCCAGAGCCTGCGCTCTTTGGGCGTTGATGCTGTCGAGTTTGCCTTTGGCCGACTCAAGGGCGGAGAGCCTCGTTTGAGCCTCTTTGACCGAGGCGAGGATGGTCTCCAGGGCCGAGATTCGCTCGGCCAGCGCCGGCAGGTAATCGTACTCGCGGATTTTCGCGTCAAGGACCTCGATGTCCGTGAGGAGCCGCTTTTCGTCTTGCCCGGCGCGGAAGAGGTCTGTGCCGAGCTGTCGCTGGGCCTCGTCCACCTCTTCAGTGCCGGCCAGAGCGCCGAGGATCTTGGCTTTGGCAGGGCCGCTCACGGATTTCCCGAGGAACGGGCCGTCCAACTGCTCGCTCAAGTTAAGCGCCAGTTCGAGGCTGTCACCAATGGTTACTGCCCTAACCCCTGTGGCCTCCTGGACCTCCAGCGGAACACTGCCTCCAAACCCCTCAAACACCTGAGGCGACTGCCCCGGCTTCACG
>JAKORR010000349.1 GCA_029777735.1 Armatimonadota bacterium
GTGAACACGATCAGAGCGTTGTGGGGCAGGTCGAGGTTGACGTTGCGCAAGTTGTGTTCACAAGCCCCTCGAATGGTGAGGCTGTCGTCCATGGACCGTCTACCTACCCAAAGAGAGGCAAGGCTCATGTGCGATGAAAAACCTGCCGGAGACATCAATGGAAGGATGCTCCCTAAGGCTAGGTTAGTCAAGACTTGCGGTCCAAAGCCGCGTCCGAGTTGGACCTGCTGGGCGGCATCTCTGCGAATCCAGCCGCTTCAGCATGTTGGTGGACTTGAGGTGCTTAGGGTGCTGGCTCGGCAGGCGGGAGAAAGCGAAAGTCTTCTCGATGTTCACCTCTACCCACTGGCACAACTTGGGATACTTGCTTGAGCATTTGCTCAGCCAGGCCCCTAGGTCCCTCCTGGCCTCCCCTAGGTCGCGTCGATCGTACAGCCACCATAGCTCTATCAGGCGGTCGTAATCGCCTTTGCGCGGCAGGTAGTCTATCGCCTTGCGCAGGAAATGCACCTAACAGCGCTGCCAGACCGCCTCCGGCAACAGTCTCACCACCGCCTGATTGAGCCTCTTGTTATCATCGCTCACTACCAGCACTCCACCGCGCAAGCCGCGAGCCTTGAGCCCTAGCAGAAACTTCCGCCAGCCGCTGCGGCTCTCCCGGTTCACCAGCTCTACCGCCAACACGCAGCGCCGCCCTTTCCCGTTGACGCCCAGAGCAATCAACACCGCCTGGCTGTGGGTTGCTCCCCCCTCCCGCCCCCTCCTAGCGCGTGTCCAGGACCAACTACGGGTACTCCTCACAGGGGCCGCCGCGCGAAGCGATCCATCTCCTCGTCCAGGCTCTTATTGACGCGGTTGATGGCCGCCGCGCTGATATAGGCCCACAAAGCTCTTCAGTGACCTGCTTGACCTTGCGAGTAAAGCCCCCGCGCACACATCTCCACTAACGTCGCTAACAGGGCCTTCTCGCTGCGCTGGTGGTGCTCAAAGGCGTTGGTACTGAAGCGCCCCCTCGCGATCCTGGAGGGCACCCGCAACTGCACCTTGCCCACCTGGGTGATCAGGGGGCGACTGAGTACCACCACCCGATACCCCATCCACCCTGGGCTGCGCTCCTAAGTGATTCTTGTTCTGACAGGAAGCTGGGGCTGGGTGGGAAGATAGAAGGGGGCATGGCTTGGAGAGTGGCGTGATAGTGGGCGGTGA
>JAKORR010000350.1 GCA_029777735.1 Armatimonadota bacterium
TGAAGAGAAGGAGACCGAGCCCGATGAGGAACTGGCGTTCCAGGCCCGCCTGGGCCTCGGGCCAGTTCAGGGCGATCTGCGAGGCGATGGTGGAGTGCTGGCCGGGCGACATGAGGAAGAAGTTGATCTTCAAGCCGGCCGAGAGAACCATGAGCAGAGCCATCGTCTCTCCAAGTGCGCGTCCAAGGCCAAGCATGGCCGCGGAAACGATGCCCGAGCGGCCGATGGGCAGCACCGTCATTCGGATCATTTCCCAGCGCGTGGCTCCCAATCCGAGAGCAGCTTCCTCCTGGAGGCGCGGCGTCTGGACGAAGACCTCACGGCACAGTGCCGTGATAATCGGGAGGATCATGATGGCGAGGACAAGGCCACCCATGAGAATGTTGCGCGCGGGCGGGACAAAGTGGACGAGCTCAGGGGTGAGAGGCCACCACGAGACGTTCTCCGCCATCCAGCCCATTCCGGGCACATAGGCGACCCACCACTCCAGGAGCGGCGTGAGCACGCCGGAGATCCAGGCGAAGATCGGGCGGATGATTGGTTCTAGCGTGTACATACCCCACAGGCCAAACACCACGGAGGGGATGGCTGCAAGAAGGTCGATGATGTAGCCGATACCGCTCGCGAACTTTCGGGGCGCGTAATGCGAGATAAAGAGGGCGATGCCGATAGCGAGCGGGGTGGCTATGGCCAAGGCTATGACCGCCGAGAGGACCGTGCCGAACAGCGCTGCGGCCGCGAACTTCCAGAAACTCATCCCGCGAGTAAAGCCCACTTGAGACTGGATAGTTTCGTCGGAGGCGAGGAAGGCCGGGTAGGACTGGGAGACGAGGAAGAACGTCACCGCGCCCAGCAGCAGGATGATGAAGATGCCAGCGCCCTTGGCAATTCCAGCGAAGACAGTGTCTGCACGACGCGTTGAGGTACCGGATTCGTTTGCATCTCGCTTGGCCTGCTGCGCGGTCGCGGGATTCTCAGACTCCTGGGCGTGCTTCGCCCTGGCGGGCTGGCCGTTGGCGCTGCCTTTGCTCTCATCGCTCTGTGGCGAATCGGCAGCTTGGTGGGTTTTGCTGTCAGCTACCACATTGACTCCTTGGGGCTGGGATCTGCACGGGTTTGTTCACAGTGATGGCGGCAGAAGCGGGCCGGTCACGAGGACCGGCCCGCCACATCGCGCTTTACTTGATGGTGTCGATGGCTGCCTGCACCTTGGTGCGCAGCTCTTCGGAGATGGGGGCGTTACCTGCGCCAGCCTCGGTGGCCACCTGCTGGCCCTCAGCCGAGGCCACGTAGGTGAAGTAAGCCTGGACGTTGGCGGCGGTGGACGCATCCTCATAGGTCTGGCAACCAATGAGGTAGGAGACCATGACGATCGGGTAGGCGTCCTTGATCGAGCCGTCACGCAGCAGATCGAAGGTGAGGCTGGTGTCGCTGGCCAGCTCGGAGGCCGGCGAACCGTCTACGAGAGCTGCCGCAGCTTCGGGCGAGTAGGCGAGGAATTCACCGTTGACGTCGATGTTCGCAGCCTTGAGATCCTTGATCTGGGAGGCATCCGCGTAGGTGATTGCACCTTCCGTGGAGGTGGCCAGCTGGACCACGCCGGAGGTCTTCTCAGCGGACTGGGTTCCCTCGATCGGCCAGGTCTCGGCA
>JAKORR010000351.1 GCA_029777735.1 Armatimonadota bacterium
CGCCGAGGAGCGGGCCATCGTAAACAAGTTTCGGGAGCTTGGGATACCGCTCGACGTGTTGGTGATCGACGTGGACTGGCACCTGCACGGCTGGGAGGGCTACGACTGGAATCCCGACTTGTTCCCAGACCCCGAAGGCTTCCTACGCTGGGTCCACGAGAAGGGCTGCAAGGTGGCACTGAACAACCACCCAGGGCGCCTGCCGGCTGCCGATAGCCACTTCACAGAGGTCTGCCGGCGCCTTGGCGTGGACCCGGCTGGCCGCAAGGACATAGCACTGAACCTGGCCGAGAGGACACACGCCGCGGCCTTCATGGAAGTGCTCCACAAGCCCTTGCACGACCAGGGCGTCGACTTCTGGTGGATTGATGGCAGTTCGGCGCAAATGCCGGGCCTCGACAACCAGATGTGGACCAGCAAGGTTTACTTCGACTACACGGAGCAGTTTACGGGCAAGCGCGGCCTACTCTTTGCGCGCTATGGCGGCTATGGCTGCAACCGCTATCCGGTGGGTTTCAGCGGCGACACCTTCGCCGAATGGGGCGTGCTGGGCTACGAAGTGGACTTCACGTCACGCGCTGCCAATGTCCTGTATCCCTACTGGTCACATGACATCGGCGGCTTCAACGGCGACCGCCTGCCCACAGACCTCTACGTGCGCTGGCTCCAGTTTGGGGCCTTCAGCCCTGTTCTGCGGTTGCACAGCAACCATGGTATCCGCGAACCTTGGGAGTATGGTCACGAAGGCACTGCGGCTGCCCAGACCTACTTTCGCCTCCGCTACCAGCTCCTGCCGTACATCTATTCCAACGCGCGCCGCGTCCACGAGACAGGCGAGCCCCTGTGCAGGCCGCTGTACCTCGATTGGCCCGAGGAGGAAGAGGCCTATCGGCGCGACGACGAATACCTGTTCGGCGAAGCGATTCTGGTCGCGCCAGTGGTAGAACCCGCGCCCGAAGGGCAGCCGGCACGTCGGGAGGTATGGCTGCCCCCGGGCGATTGGGTCGATTTCAAGACTCAAGAAGCCTACCCGTCGGGCATGCTGACCTATGAGGCTGATCTCCAAACCCTGCCGATGTTCCTGCGGCGTGGCAGCATCGTGGTGCTGCAGGAGGATGTGGGCAACTGCGTCGGTGAGAAACCTGAAGATGCCTTGACGGTCCTGGTCACCGTGGGACGCCCAAAGGCCAACTTCATGCTGTATGAAGATGATGGCGAAAGTAAGGACTACCAAAAGGACCAGTTCGCCAAGACCTCTCTAAAGCTATTGACGGACTCGAACGCCAACCAG
>JAKORR010000031.1 GCA_029777735.1 Armatimonadota bacterium
CACCGCCCTCCAGATGGTTCGCGACCACGCGAACAAGATCGGCCTCCAGGGCCTGCACTCGACCCTGAAGGGCCAGCCGATGGGCAAGGCTCTGCCTGGTCCGACCAGCCTTCAGAGCCCTGCTGCTGCCGGCGTGACTCGCGCCCCGCAGCTCCACAACACCGTCGAAGGCTTCATGGGCGGCCTCAAGGCTCTGCCGAAGGGCGACCCGTCGCGAGGCAAGTTCATCACCAGCCACATGAACCATGGCCCGTTCCTGAGCGCCCTGAAGGCGCACCCCCAGGGACCGCAGATTCACGCCATGTTGACCCAGCACCTGAATTCGACCCGCAACGCCGGCCTTGGAGTCGGCGCGAAGGCCACGGTAAAGGCTGAGCTGGAGAAGGCCAATCCGCCTCAGCCGGTGAACAACGTCCTTGCTGATGAACTCCAGGACCAGGGCTTCAAGCCTACGGAAGGCTATGGCGGTGCTCATGGTCTTGGGACCGAACGAGATGCTGTCCCGCTCGCGCTGCCACAGAAAGGCCTTTTGCCGCGCAGCCCCGCTGAAGGCGTCTATCGGTATGGCGATCGAATCAGTGAAGACCGGCCTCAGACTGGCAATCTGGTTCAGCGACTTAACTTCCGACTGGGTGGCTCCAACCTGGGCGCACCCAACATCCCCCAGGAGCCAGGCGGTCCGTCCTCAGCTCAATGGGAAAACTCCGTCGTTGATCGCGACTACGATAGGGGCTTCTGGCAGAACGCTGGTCGGGATCCGATTCCGGAAACAACGAAGGTCGGAATCCCCGAGCCTGACAAGGCCCACTGGGCTGAGCGTTCGCCGATTCTTCGTCGCCGACTCCTTGGTAAGTCTGAAGCTCTGGAGAAGGCCAATCCGCCTCAGCAGGTGAACAGCGTCCTCGCTGACGAACTCATGGACCAGGGCTTTCAGCCCACGAAGGGCTACGCCAGCAAACGTGGCGGTCTTGGTGCTACCAAGAACACCGTCAAGCTGGCCCCGGCGCAGAAGCCAGCGATGAAGCCCGATGAGCAGCCTGAGGATCTCGATGCTCGTCTACAGGCTCGGGCAACAGGTCTTCGCCAGGAGCTGGCTCCACAGCGCTATGGTCAGAGCGGCCCAGACTTCTTGGGCCCCTGGAAGGCTGTCGACCACCCGCACTTTGGCCGGCTCTACCTCAATCCGGACCTGAGCAACGACGCCGACTACAAGGCCGTGAAGTTCCACTCCCATGGCCTCCAGCGTCAGCGTGACGTTGGCAGTCAGTGGGGGTACAGCAACGTCCCCATGGACTTCTGGGGTCCGACGCTTGAGCGGATCGGACTCACCGAAGACCAGGCTCGGCAGGAAGTAGCCAACGAGTACCAGAAGCTCTACGGCCAGCCGCCGCCGCCGAATCACTTCAAGGGGAAGCGCCGGTCTGCTCAGTCAGCGAAGCCTCAGTCCGAGCCCGTCCTGGGCGTGCCTGAGCCCAACCGTGAGTATTGGGCGCAACGCGCCAAGAAGTCCGAAGCAATCTTTCCATCTGTCGAAGGAGCTGATCCCGTGTCCGAGAAAACCTACAGCGTTGAGGAGGCAAGCGCCCTTCTCCTCAAGGCGACCCGTGAGAAGGTCGCCGAGTTCGAACGCGGCATCAAGGCGCTCCGTGACCGTGAGCTGAAGAAGGCCGTCGTGCCTCCGCACAAGCACAACCAGGGCATGCAGGCCGCTGCCGCTGCTGAGGATGTGCCGCCCGGCAAGATGAACCCGAAGGGGCTCGACAAGGCCGACGGTGGCAGCACCAAGCCTGGCCAGTTCGCCCTTCCGCCCCCTGGCACTGCCATGGCGATGGGTGAGAAGTGCGAGAAGTGCTCGATGGCCAAGGCCATGTGCAAGTGCATGGACAAGGCCGACCTGGTCGCCGAGAACGGCAAGCGGACCGACAACCACACCGTCCCTGGCGCCAAGCTGCCC
>JAKORR010000352.1 GCA_029777735.1 Armatimonadota bacterium
CGGGGCTCACTTGACGTTCGACCTCTACAACTCTCGCGACTTCGCCGTAGTCGACAAGCATGTGCGGCGCAACTGGGAGCGATATCCTAAGCGCTCAAGGGAAGAGGCGGCAGATTTCGGGGGAGAGGAGTGACCCACTTGGCAGACAGGACCGGCAAACAGATTATCGCGCTTTGTGACGGCTGTGCGCTCCCGGACGTGATGACCGGGACGTGCACTGCGTTCGTGGATCCCGAGTGGCAGTGGCGGAATTACGACCCCGAGACCGGCGAGGGCGCGTGCTGGGGCCGGTGTACATCGGAGACCGAGATGGTCAGACGGCTCGAGGCCATGGTTGCGTACGGCCATAACGCTGCCATAAAGCGTGAGCTCAGGGGCTGGCGGGAGACGGCTAAGGCCCTCAGGCGGGCGAAGGCGGCCGGGCAGTAGCGGTAGACAAAGAATCCATGCACGAAAGGGGCGGCATGAGTGGGAGAGGAGCTTGCACCGAGGGCGATAGACTGTATTCTGTACAATCTCCGTACCTGGCGGCGACTTGTGGCGCTCATGGAACCGAGGACCTCCGCCAGTGTGGTCTGTCTGCCGGTCTCGGGCTCTCGGTTGTCCAGCGCCGTGGAGCGCGTGGCCGTGAGGCGGGCTCTAGTGACCGAGGTCCTGGACGCTGCCGAGAGGGCTCTGAAGGCCCTGCCGCCCGAACTCCGCCAGATCGCCAGGCTCAGGTATGACCATCGGATGACTTATCGAGAGATAGCTCGGCTTCTTACTAAGCGAGCCCGCCGGCGAGTGGGGATGGACCAGATGACTACACGCGTGTCAACCTCCACAGTGCATCAAAAAGTTGAGTCAATAAGAAACATTTGTAAGGAGCATTTGTGCAGCGTGAGCAAGGAATTTTGGGGTCAGATCCGAACGCTCGAACTTGACGGAGCCGAACAAAGGGGCTAGATTTTAGGCCAGGGCGTACTGTCCCTGAAGGGGGCAGGTGAGAGCCCGGACAGTTGAATCCAACCTACGTGGTAGGTTCGAGTGAGGCGCCCAGAGGCCGTGAGTGACGAGTACCGGCCAGCGACGGGCGCCTCGGCATTTGGAGGCGTTTCGAGGAGGTGACGGCCGTGGCGAGCAAGGCCAAAGCGACGAAGCCCAAAGCCGCAGCAACTAAGCCCAAAGCCGCGAAGAACAGCAACGGCAAACGCCGTCCCTGGACCGACCAGGACAAAGAGCGAGCCATAGCCGTCTACATTACGACCGGCAACCTGTCGCAGACCTCGAGAGAGACCGGAGTGCCGATCTCCACGCTGCGAGGATGGCTGGCCGAACAGCCTCCGGAGAAGGTCCAGGAAGCACGTGCAGAAGCGCAGGCGGAGTTCGTGCGTAAGGCATGGGACGCCGTCACGGCTCACGTCTTGCATCTACAGGATAAAG
>JAKORR010000032.1 GCA_029777735.1 Armatimonadota bacterium
CAGCCTCTGCCAGTCGCACTAGATCGTCTCGTGTCTGAATACCGCTCTCGGCCACTAGCGTGCACTCCGGCGGCACTAGGCGCGCTAGACGCTCCGTAATCCCCAGATCCACCTCCAGCGTGCCTAAATCCCGGTTATTGATGCCGATGATGTTGGCACCGGCTGACAGCGCGCGTTCAATCTCTCCCCCATCGTGCGTCTCGACCAGAGCCGCCAAGCCCAGTTCTCGCGTCAAGGCTGTCAGGTCTCTCAGCAGGTACTGGTCGAGGATCCCCACGATCAGCAGCACGGCGTCCGCCAGCCAGTACCGGGCCTCGTACACTTGATACGCGTCGACAATGAAGTCTTTGCGCAGGATCGGCAAGGGCATGTAGCTGCGGGCGCGCCGCACGTCGACACAGTTACCCTGGAAGTACTTCTCGTCTGTCAGCACGCTGAGGGCCGAGGCGCCGTTGCCCGCATACTCCTGGGCGAGAAGGCGCGGGTCGTACATCTGCGTAAAGAGGCCGTGGCTAGGACTGGCGCGCTTCATCTCGGCAATGATGCGCACGTCCCAGCGTCCTCGCACGGCGTCGGAGAAGTTGCGCGGCCGCGACAGGCCAGGTAGAACGGCTTCTAGCTGTGACAGTGGCAACTCCGCCTTGCGGCGTGCCACTTCCTCGTGCTTGTGCTTCACGATTTCCTCAAGCAGTGGTGCTAGACGCATCCTCTCAAACCTCTATCGTCAAACCTACGGGCGAGAAGTCTCGGCAGCGGGACTGGCCGTCGGCTGCGGTGCACTTCTTCAAGCCGCCGAACCTTCCTGCGCAATAGCCTGACTGAACCTCACCAGCTCGGTGAGTTTGGCCGTTGCGGCACCCGAGTCGATGACTTGTTCCGCAACGCCCAGCGCAGAGAGCAGGGAGGGCGCTCGCCCGCCCACGTAGATAGCCGCAGCGGCGTTGAGCACCACGATATCACGGACTGGACCCGCCTGACCGGACAGAGCCGCGGTCAGAGTAGCGACGTTACGGTCCACATCGCCTCCGACCAAGTCCTCGGGCCTGGCCCGTGCGAAGCCCAGAGCCTCTGGCTGCAGTTCGTACTCCGAGATAGTGCCCTCGCGCAGCTCCGCGACCCGGGTCGGGCCTATCGTGCTGATTTCATCCAGACCGCCCAGACCATGCACCACGAGGGCATGCTCCGCGCCCAACTCACGCAGGGCCTCAGCTACCGGGAGAACCCAGCGCTCCTGGAAGACGCCAAGCACTTGTCGCCGCGCGCCAGCCGGGTTCGTCAGCGGGCCAAGCAGATTAAAGACCGTACGGAGTTTCAGCTCGCGGCGCGGGCCCACGGCATGCTTCATGGCCGGATGTAGCGCCGGCGCGAACATGAAGCCAATACCTATCTCGTCAATGCAGCGTCCGACCTGTGCTGGGCTGAGCGTGAGGCACACGCCCAAGGCCTCCAACACGTCGGCGCTCCCGCAGCGGCTGGTCACGCAGCGGTTGCCGTGCTTGGCAATGGCAACGCCTGCACCTGCGGCCACGAAGGCCGCCGCCGTAGAGATGTTGAAGGTGTCGCAGGCGTCGCCCCCCGTGCCGCAAGTATCCACCACGTCAGCACGCGATGTAGATACCTGCAAGGCGTGATGGCGCATGGCTCGGGCAAAGCTCGATATCTCGCACGGCGTCTCGCCCTTGATGCGCAAGGCCACCAGAAACGCGGCGATCTGAGCAGGTGTGGCCTGGCCGGTCATGACTATCTCCATCACGGCCTCGGCCTCGGCCGGGTCCAAGTGCTGGCCCTCTACAACCTTCTCCAGCACTTGCACTAAAAGCGTTGTCTCGCTAACCATGATCCGATCCCTCGTAGTTTGCAAATGCCGCGGTCGCGGGCTAGAAGCTCCCCGCGACCTGGCTGAGGGCCTTCTCGGCCTTCTCCAGAGCCGCGATCACGCCCAGAGACCACAGCACAGTCACACCGGCTGCGGCAAGAACCCATAACCAACGTCCCTCGATACAACGTTCTGCCAGCATCCGCGAGGTCGCCAGACCCACCACCACTAGACCCAAGACAGCGAAGCCAATAGGCCAGGCCACCGATGGGAGCGCGATAGCCGGCAACGGAGCATCCTCCGCTTCCTCGTCGCCTAACCGCTCCGAGAGCTTCGTCACAGGCCCGACCAACAGGGCCGGGATAATAATGTCGCCAATACTCACCAGAGCGATAAGAGCAACGGCTGCCACATACCACCAGTCAACACTCTCTCGCTGCATGCGATTCCGACTCCTCTGCGGCCGGCATAGTCACGGGCACGTCGCCAAGGAGCTTGGAGCTTGGCAGCTACCAGCGCCCTCCTTCTATACGCAGGAAGTTCGCAAGTAAGTCCTTGCCAGGAAGTGTCAGAATAGACTCGGGGTGGAACTGCACACCCTCGACAGTGAACTCCCTGTGCCTCAGGCCCATGATTTCGCCCTCATCGTCAGCTCGTGCCGATACTTCCAGGCAGTCGGGCAGGCTTTCGGGCTCAACTACAAGCGAGTGATAGCGCACGGCATTGAAGGGATTTGGCAGGCCTTCGAAGATCGTCCGGCCATCATGGCGTACCGGTGACGTCTTACCATGCATGAGCCGGTGGCAGCGAACTACCCTGCCACCAAAGGCCTGACCGATAGCCTGGTGGCCTAGGCATACGCCAAGGATTGGCAGTCGCCCTGCAAACCGCTCGATAACTACCAGCGAGATCCCCGCATCATCGGGCGTGCAAGGGCCCGGTGAGATCACAATGCGCTCAGGGCCGAGGGTCTCGACCTCATCCAGCGTGATTTTGTCGTTGCGGTGTACCAGTACTTCCTCCCCCAACTCCGACAGATACTGGAACAGGTTATAGGTAAAGCTGTCGTAGTTATCTATCAGCAAAAGCATGTTGGTGTGCCTCCTTGGGTGAAGGTGATGCGGCGTGACGGGCCACGACGGACAGCAACGACCTCGGACCATTGGCGGGGGTCGCTCGCGACGAACTGCTCCGTGCGGGGTGTCTCGCGCTCACATCAATCCCCTCTCGGCCATCTGTACCGCCTGAAACAGCGCGGCAGTCTTGTTCAGGGTTTCCTGGTACTCCGCGTCCGGGTCGCTGTCGGCCACGATGCCGCCGCCGGCCTGCAGGTAGGCCATCTTGCCCTTGAGCACGAGGGTCCGCAGGGTAATGCAGGTGTCCATAGCGCCCGAGAAGCCGAAATAGCCAACCGCGCCGGCATAGGGCCCCCGGCGGACAGACTCCAACTCGTCGATAACCTCCATGGCGCGGATCTTGGGTGCGCCTGACACTGTGCCCGCCGGGAAGGTTGCCCGCAGGAGGTCGAACTGGTCCTTGTCGGCGCGGAGCCGCCCGCGTACGTTGCTGACGATATGCATTACATGGCTGTATCGCTCAATCGCCATCAGCTCGTCCACGCTAACGCTGCCCGGCTCGCACACCCGCCCGATATCGTTGCGGTGCAGATCCACCAACATGATGTGCTCAGCGCGCTCCTTCTCGTCCGCCAGCAGCTCCTCAGCCAAGCGCGCGTCTTCGCCATCGTCGCGGCCGCGCCGACACGTGCCAGCTATGGGGCGCGTGACCACTTCTCCAGCGTCAGCCGTCACCAGGATCTCTGGCGATGCGCCGATGAGCTTCAGATCGCCGAAACTGAGATAGAACATGTAGGGAGACGGGTTTATCGCTCGCAGCGCCCGATACAGATCGAAGGGATTGCACTCGACCTGCACCGACATGCGATGCGAGAGGACGACCTGGATAAGGTCGCCAGCGCTGATATACTCTTTGGCGGCAAGGACGGCCTGGCGGTGTTGGGCCCGTGTCATCGTGCTGGGCAGTGCCGAGGCGTCCTGAGGCACGCGCACTGGGCGCTGGGAGTTAGGGGCCGAGTGCTCCAGTGGCCGACTCAGCAAATCGATGGTGCGTTCAATGCGGTCGATGGCTTCCCAGTAGGCGTGCTGCGGGTCTCCCGTGATGTGGGCGTTGGCCAGCACACCCACGCGATTCAGCACGTGATCGAAGACCACGAGTGTATCGGCAAGCATGAACTGGGTGTCGGGAAGCCCCAGGTCGTCGGGGTTCTCGTCAGGCAGGTCCTCGAAGAACCGCACGAGGTCATAGCCCATGTAGCCGACCATGCCGCCGGGGAAGCGCTTCCAGCCTGGCAGGGGCACGTGCCGGTAGGAGGCGAAGAGGTCCTTGAGGACGTGCAGCGGATCGCGGCCCTCGGGCAGGTCGAACTCGTTGACGTCCTCGTTATGTCGCATCGTCACGTGTCGACCGGTCGAGGACATGAGCAGCGGGGGGGCAACGGCGATGTAGGAAAATCGTGCAACGTTCTCACCGCCGGTCACACTCTCCAGAAGACACGAATAGTTGTTTCCACCAGCCTGCAGCTTGAGGAAGGCCGACACAGGTGTGTCCAAGTCGGCCATGATCTCGCGGTATACGGGCACGAGATTCCCGCGTTCAGCCATGCGGGCGAACTCATCGTAATCTGGCACGTACATACTCAGCTCACCTCAGACGTAGATAGGATTGCCTCACGGCTAGGACGGGCTGGTCGATCGAGCGCGACCTCGCCCTGCCGGGGCGACTGAGGCTGAGCCGTTGGCTAGCACGGACGGAGAGCTCCGCCGGAAGGCAGGCTAGCCCTCGGCTCTTGAGCTGAGCCAATATAGGGGCAGTATCGTGTGGCGACCGCAGCCAGGAAAGCCACGGGCAGCGCTCGATGGCTTAACTGCCACAGGATCACCCCCTTGTGGTACCAGACGTGCCATGCTTTCGCTCCTGTGCACAATAGACTAAGGTTTTGCTGCTCGACTTCGTACTACTTCCAACCCAGGCGTCTGAGGCCTGGTACTGCAACTGCGCCGACGGGCCCGTCGGACTGAGTGATGCCGTCCACCGAGTGCGGCTCAGGTTCTCCAACCGTCCGAGACCTCTCCAGGCTCGGACGAACCGCAGGGGACGACTTGCCCAAGAGAGCGCCCGGCCCGGCCTCCACCTGCCGGGCGCTCTCGCTGTGCCGCTCACGGACTTCCAAGGTCCCATGCGTGGCTTGCGCCACTGTGATGCTCCGCTTCATCAGCCCGGGCCTCTGGCGCCAGGGCACTCACTTGCTGGTTGAGAAAGTTCGTCAGAACGCCAGCAGGACTAATTGCGCCTGTCCAGGTGTTACTCCGCTTCCAACGGCAACCTCACTACCTCACCCGTCCGGGCGGACCGGTACGCCGCCAGGGCTACCTCAACCGCCCGGAGTCCATCCTCGCCCGAGATCGGCACCGGCTCGCCACTAGCAACACAGCGCACAAAGTCCGCTACCAGTTCCAGGTCTGTCACGGAGCCGTAGGCCTCCCACACATAACTGGCATTAGCGTTGCGGTATACGTCCAACCGCTCGATGAAGAGGTTCACGTCCACGTTAGCCTTCGTGCCCACGATGTACAGCGTCG
>JAKORR010000353.1 GCA_029777735.1 Armatimonadota bacterium
CCGTGGCCACGGGCACTCGGGCGGCCCTCGCGGGGGGCTTCACAGCCGTCTGCTGTATGCCGAACACCGATCCGCCCTTGGACAGACCGGAACGTTTGAAGGACCTGCTAAGAATCATCGAGCGAGACGCCGCCTGCCATGTGTTTCCCCTGGCAGCTGCCGTTATGGACGAGGACCGGTCGCGCCTGAGTGACTTCGCGGCCCTCAAGGCCGCCGGTGCGTATGGGGTGACCGATGACGCCAGGCCTATTCAAGAAGTCGCCGTGATGCGGCGGGCGCTGCTGGCAGCCGAGGCCGCAGGGTTGACGCTAGTAATCCATCCTGAGCTTGAGTCGGCGGCTGCGCTTGGAGTGGTATCGGACCCAGACGTCGCGGAGGCCTTGGGCGTGCCAGTCATGTCTCCGGCGCGCGAGGCTGAGGGGCTGAGAGCGTGGCACGCTGCTGCAGGCGGAGGCGGTCGGCTTGCGGCGTCATTGCACGTCGCGCATGTTAGTTCCCGTGAGACTCTTGAAGCCTTGCGGGAACTGGAGGCTGCGGCGATCCTGAGGCGAGTGACGGCGGAGACTTGTCCGCATTACTTCGCGCTGACGAGCCGTGCGGTCTTGGAAGCTGGGGCCGACGCCAAGATGAACCCTCCTCTGCGGAGCCAGGAAGACGTGGAGGCGATAAAGAAAGCCCTGGGCGACGACACAATCACGGTAATCGCCACTGACCACGCGCCCCACGCACCTGAGGAGAAGGCCGCTGGGCTCGGGGCAGCGCCCTTCGGTATCGTGGGCCTGGAGACAGCAGTGGGGCTGGTGTTCACCTGCCTGGTGTATTCAGGTGTGTTAACGCTCTCCCAGGCTGTGGCGAAACTGACGATTGGCCCGGCGAAGGCTCTTGGGCTGCCCGGTGGTCGAATCGAGCCGGGCTGTCCCGCCGACCTTACGCTGATAGACCCTGAAGCGCATTGGCGAGTGGACCCGGAGCATTTTGCCTCACGGTCCCGCAACACACCCTTCGCGGGTTGGGACCTGCGGGGTAGGGCAGTGACAGTCTTTCTTACAGGCCGCAAGGTCATGGCCGACGGTGAGGTCCTCCTCTGACTCTCGGGGCGGTCCCTGGCGAGGCCGCGTCGTTGATTGACATTCTCCGTTCGGTCCACAATAATCCTTCCTGTGTTCCCGACACCTCAGGCGGACCTTAGATTTTCGGGTCATGTGCATGATGCGTGGTTGTAGCGTTCCGCTCGCCCACCCCACTGGAGTTGGAGGAGGCCTCGCTGAGGGCGTAGAACGGTAGCTTATGGGGAAGAGGTGGCCTCATGCTGTACGGTTTCTCTAATATCCTTGCAGAATGGTACAAAAACGACAGGATCCTCTACGCAGTCGTTTGTCTGGGGATTATGGTTTTGGCTGGCCTGCTGGTCGGGCTTGTGATGGACTGCTTTGGTCGGCTCCTAGGGCTTGATACCTCTGCCCTGCGACATCGCCGGGAGAAGGTGGAGCTCTAGTGCTGTTTCCTATAGCTGGTCTTACGCTGTCGCCTGCCTATCTCGTTGGGATCGGTTTCACAGTGGGGGTCTGTGGTGGCTTCTGGGGCGTGGGCGGAGGCTGGATCGCCACCCCCGCGCTTTACGCTCTCGGTCTGCCGATGAACTTGGCGGTGGGGACGGATCTGGCGCACATTCTGGGACACTCAATCATCTCGACCTTTCGCCACGCGAAGTTC
>JAKORR010000354.1 GCA_029777735.1 Armatimonadota bacterium
GACGTACAGATACGAGGGGCTCGCCGCCTCGTCGATGGGCCAGCCGTGGCCCATGGCCAGGTTACGAGCAGGTAAAGCCCAAAACAGGATTTGGGAGACGGCCGCGAGGCAAGCTGAAGATAGGAATTCTCCCAGCCCGCCGGGAGTTTTTTCCGCGTGAAGATGTCCTGGCGGCGAGGGTGCGTAGCGCGGGGCTGCTGTCCAGGACAAAGGTCCCTGGATAGAACTGCTTACGCCCAGCTCTCGCGGCCGCCAAGAAAGCCCCGAAGGCCGGCTAGCGCCCGCGCCGCGCACCCTCCGGCGTTATTGCTCCGCCGCCGCGAAGCAGTCATCTTCGGCGATGTCCGGCACCCCGATGACCAGAACTCGCATCTTGCCGCGGGCGCCGCGCACGACACCGGGAGGAATGTGGACCAGAGCGCCCTTGGAAACCGGCTCTTCCACGCCGTCCAGGATGACCGACCCGCCGCCTTCAAGCACGTAGTAGAGCTCCGTGGCGCGTTTGTGATAGTGAAGCTTGCTTCCCTCGATGTCCACGGTGTGGGCCCACGCCGCGGGGGAGAGCGCCGCTTCTTCGCGCCCGTGAACGGTTCCCCCCGTGTCAGGATAGTTGTCGGGCGGGGTGAAACCGCTGGGACGCCATGGGGCGTTCGAGGCGGGGACCGCCCGCCCCTCCCCCGGGGGAGGGGCGACACTTTAGAATTTGGTAAACAAGGCAACTGAGGGGCGGAGAAAGGGCCGGAGACAATGCCCTATCCGCAATCGTTCAAGGAAGCCATGGTCCAGAAGATGTTAGGACCCACCGGGGCCTCTGCCAACGCCTTGGCAGAAAAGGTCGGGGTGCCGCAGAGTTCGCTCTCGCGGTGGCTCAGAGAAGCGCGTACCCTGGACCCCATGAAAAAGAGCAAGAAGCAAGCTCAAGAACCACGGAGTCCTCGAGAGTGGACCATGGAGGAGAAACTCAAGGCGGTCATCTCGGCCGCCGAGTTGTCCGGCCAGGAGTTTGGCGCCTTCCTGCGGCGCGAAGGACTGCACGAGGCTCAACTGCAGCAGTGGCGTGACGCCTTACAGGCAGCCTTGGGCGCTGCGAACCCGAAGAAACGTACACGAGCTAGCGCGGAGGCCAAGCGCATCAAGCAGCTCGAGAGGGAGCTCAGGCGGAAGGATAAGGCCCTTGCCGAAGTGACGGCCCTCCTGGTGCTCAAAAAAAAACTGGAAGCGTTCTGGGAGGCAAAGGAAGGCGGCACCCAAGCAACGAGCGACGAATGATCCTCGAGGGCATCAAGGAGGCTGTCCGCGACGGCGCACGTGTTGCGCGTGCGTGTGAGATCGTAGGGCTCAGCGAGCGGGCCTACCAGCGCTGGAACAAGGACCCCGATGGAGGCGAGGATCGCCGCAAGGGCCCCACGTCCCCCCCTGTAAACCAACTCACGGAGGAAGAGCGGGTTGCGGTCGTGGAAACGCTGAACTCCTGGGAATTTCGCAACCAGTCTCCCAAGCAGGTCGTGCCAATTCTTGCCGAGCGAGGTACCTATATCGCCAGTGAGTCGAGCATGTACCGTATTCTCAAGGAGGAAGGCCTCAATGCCCACCGGGCGGCGTCCCGACCTCCGCGGCATACGAAACCGCGCGAGTTTGTCGCTCAGGGTCCCGGTGAGGTACTCACGTGGGATATCACCTACCTCCACAGCCCTGTCCGCGGAGCATTCTTCTACTTGTACCTGGTCGTCGACGTCTGGAGTCGCAAAATCCTGGGTGGGGCGGTGCACGACGCCGAGTCGAGTGCGTACGCGAGCGCACTGATTTCTACGGTGATCGAAGAGAACGGATTGTCCCCAGAGACGGTGGTGGTCCACATGGATAACGGTTCGCCGATGAAGGGAGCTACACTGCGAGCGACCTTGGAGGCGTTGGGGGTACAGGCTTCCTACAGTCGCCCGCACGTGAGCAACGACAATCCGTACTCCGAATCACTGTTCCGGACGCTGAAGTACCGCCCGGAGTACCCCTCGAAGCCCTTCCAGTCCCTGGAAGCCGCCCAGCAGTGGGTGGCAGGCTTCGAGGTGTGGTACAACACGCAGCACCGCCACAGCGCGATCGGGTACGTGACGCCGGAACAGCGTCATTCAGGAGTTGCTCACGCTGTCCTTGCAAGGCGGCGCCAGGTGTACGAGGCCGCACGGCGCAGAAATCCCGCGCGCTGGACTGGAGACATTCGGCGCTGGGAAGCCCCCGACGTCGTCTACCTCAACCCGGAGGATCCGCTCAACACGGTGACGGCACGTTCGGCGTCACGGCCGGCGGAGGCTGTGGCATGAAATAGGTTTAACCGACAACTCTCTTGACGCGCGCCGGGTTAGCTCGGCGCTACCGGTACGTCCGCACTTCCTGCGCAAGAGCGCAGCCATGACGAACGCTCATCATCCGCGCTCTGGTTTTCCATTATGCGGGCTCATGACACTCGCGACAGATGGACCTCGACGGACGGATACGATTGCCCGGGTGGGACTAGCACCCAGTGGATCCTTACAGCATCGTGACGCACTGCCAAGAGCTCACACTATGTGTGGGTCGCCGCGTTGGAGGTCTCCGTCACTATTCAGACTCTGCCTCTGTGCCCACTTCGATCAAGGGCCTCGCCGCCGGCGGTCCGATAGTCGGTCGATAAGCATACGATATATCACTTCGATCTTGCCAAATGCGGCGCAGCCAGCCTCGTAGTCATCAAATTCCCCGACTTGGTAGAGACAGACGCCATCAGCATCACAGACGGTGTCAAGGACCACCGCTGGCGGACCGAACGGCGCTCGATCCCAGCCGCTCCTTACCAGTGCCGCAATTGCTTCCATATTAGTCTGTTGGAGAGCCACAAGTTGTGAGGCCGACTCGGCCTCGAGAATCGCGGCAACAGATTCAATGTAGTCTATCTCAAACTGGAGAGCACCGAAGAACCGCAATCCGTTCTCCCCCTCAACGAGACCTTCTTCTATAACGCGACCAGGTGGAATCGCCAAACCACTAGCTTTCAGGGATCCCCAGATCGTGCGGTTGCGGTAACGGTACACTCTGGAATCGGGCTGCCAAGCCGTATGCGCGGCGAGGAGCCAGAACGAGTAACCAGGAAGGCGCTGGACTATCGTGGAAGTTGCAGCCCGAAACGCATGAAGATGCGCAACGACGGGCCGCTCACCCGCTAGTACCCAGACCGCTGCTGCGATCTGTGTGCGACTTGCCCGCCTTCTAGGTTTCAAGCAAATCACGTCGTTTGGCAAGAAAACGTCATCGGTCCTCTCCACCCAGAGATCAATAGTCATAGTGTCTCCTAGCACCGTCGTTGAAATGCGGCCCTCGGTTCTGAGGATTGCCGGGACCAAAGTTGTGCCCTCCC
>JAKORR010000355.1 GCA_029777735.1 Armatimonadota bacterium
ATCGTTGTGGAATGGCTCTACCGGCACGGGCCTGACATCCTGTGCCTCCAAGAGACAAAGGTCCAGGACGTGGACTTCCCGGTTGAAGCCTTCGGAGACCTCGGCTATCACGTCGTCTTCCGCGGTCAAAAGGCCTACAATGGTGTGGCCATCGCGAGCAGACTCAGGCCTGCAGCAGTCAGCTTTGGCCTGGACGACGGCGAAACGCTCGACGAAACGCGTCTCATCGCCGCCCGCTTCGGCCGCCTAAGCGTCGTTAACACCTACGTTCCGCAGGGACGCGATATTGCTTCGGAGTACTACCAGTACAAGCTGCGTTGGTTCTCACGTCTGCGCCGCTACTTCGAGCGCCACTTCAAGACCACGGACCTACTCCTCTGGGCCGGAGACCTCAACGTGGCGCCTGAGCCCATAGATGTCTACGACCCAGAGGCCCACATCAACCATGTGTGCTACCACGAGGACGTCCGCCGGGCCTTGGCGCAAGTGGTTGACTGGGGGTTTGTAGATCTATTCCGCCTTCATTGCCAAGAGCCGGGCTGGTACACCTTTTGGGACTACCGCATGCGCGACGCCTTGGCGCACAACCGCGGCTGGCGACTGGATCACCTCATGGCCACACGCAAGCTCGCGTACCGCTGCACGGCCTGCTACATTGACACCGCGTCACGGGCGGCCGAGAAGCCGTCCGACCACACCTTCCTTGTCGCAGAGCTTAACTTGTAGACTTATTACACTGCGGCCTGGTAGCTGCCGCCGTTAGGTTACAAGAATCAGCGTGAGGTGCAGCAAATGTCCCGATCCTCCCGGTGCCTTATCGTCGCGCTGACTACTATGATGCTGAGCTCGGCCCATTGCCAGGTGCAGGTGCCCATGCTGTCGGCGCATTGGGGTAACCTCGAGGGCGAATGGTCGTTCCGAACGGACCCCGACGACGTGGGCGAGGAGGCGGGATGGGCAAACGGGGTGCTGGAGGAGGGCAAGTGGCGCAAGATCCACGCGCCCGGTTACTGGGAGCCTCAGGGAGTGACCGATCCGCGCCCGGGCCAGCCCCCCAAGCCCAAGGACAAAATGCCGTGGACGGACTACGATGGCGTGGCCTGGTACCGACTGGACTTCACTGCCCCTGCCGAGTGGGCGGGCCAGGAACTTGTTCTTGTGTTGGGCAGTGTAGACGATTACGACCGTGTGTTCCTCAATGGGCGGGTGGTGGGTGAGACGCCCTTGGGCACGCCCAACGCCGTGCACCTTCAGCGGCGCTACACAATCGCGCCGGAGGTGCTGCGCCCCGGCGAACAGAATACGCTGGCAATCAAAGTGACTGACGGCGGCGGTCCCGGCGGCCTGATGGGGCCGCTGCTCAGTCTGTTGCCACGCAAGACAGCGGAGGCCCTTATGCAACTCCCTCAAGCTGACAGACCCCTTGCCGAGCGTTTCGCGGATCCACCGGCCTGTGCCCGGATCCTGAAGATTGTCCACGGCTTGCCTGACGATCCCAACAGCCAGGATGTCCTGATCGCCAGCCTCATTGCTCAGGGATTCGGTGGCATGGTCTGCAACGTGTCCTTCACGGACTACCTGGAGAGCGAGGCCAAGTGGCAGGCCTTCGTGCGAGCTGTGGGGCAGGCCAAGAAGGCTGGAATG
>JAKORR010000356.1 GCA_029777735.1 Armatimonadota bacterium
CGCGGGGTGGAGCAGCTCGGTAGCTCGCTGGGCTCATAACCCAGAGGTCACAGGTTCAAATCCTGTCCCCGCTACGGTGCAAACGGGCATAGCCGTCCATAACGGACAGGTTGTGCCCGTTTTGCATGTGTTCTGACGCCGCTTTAGCGAGTAAATCAGCGGTAAATCAGCAGCGTCTTTGGTTGTACGAAGGTGCCAGGTTCCTTCGCTGGTGCCCGTGAGCGTGGGCGGCAGCTCCTGTGGTCGAGTTCCGTTGTGCCTGCATCTCCTTCAACGGCGTCGAGTGCCTCGGTACCGCGCATGTTCGCCAGGTGAGTCGGGGGCAGTGGACCTTTGCGGGTATTTCGCCATCTCGAGGTCTCGTCGGGTCCGGGCGTGACTGCGCATTGCCCGGCCAGCGGGGCTGGTGTCCTGATGGGGCGGGAAGCTGGGCTGCGACACTAGGGCGATGGTCGATCTCAGGCGCAGCGAACCCGAGCCGCTCCCTGGCCCGCCGAGAGTCGCAAGGAAGCACGGTCTGGCCGACGAGCTCCTGGCAGAGCTCGCGCCCCTGTTGGCTGAGGATGGCATCGACGTCGACCGCCTTGAAGCGCTCGACCTGGCCACACTGCAGGCAGCGATGGCTCGCGCGGTGGAGCGTCGAAATCTCGCCTTGTTCACCCCAGTCGGGCCGGCTCGCGAGATTGCTGCGGCGACCTTAGGCCTGGTTGTGGAGTCCATCCTTGGGAATGACACGGTCCTCGCGGCCGCGATCCTTGATCAGGTCCAACCTGAATCACACGACAATTCCGTGGCGACCGTTGCGAGTTGCATCGGGATGTCCCTGGGATTGCTGGATCACTGGATGACGGGGCAGGCCCCTCAGGCTCCTGGAGCGCTTGCGGCCAATACCCGGCTGCCCGAGGGGCATTGGGTTGGAGGCCGATCCGCCACCGACATCCTGGTCCTTGCAGGCAAGGGACGGGCGTTTCGCTCCCTGGACAAGTTGATCGCGGGCCAGGGCAGCCACCAGCTACTGCCCGGCGGGGCGCTGGCCCTGGCTGCAGCAGTCAAGGCGTGGGCCACATTGACGGGTGATCCAGTGCGCGAGGTGATCGCGGGCAACATCAAGTAACCGCGCCAGGCGCGACAGCGCCCTTGGCTCTGAGCCGCACTCGACTGGACTGACGCGGGGCTTGTGTGTCACGTATGCGTCGTGAGTCACGGGTACATTGGACC
>JAKORR010000357.1 GCA_029777735.1 Armatimonadota bacterium
ACCGCTGGCTCGGCCTGCGGGAACAGCTCCTTAAACTTGGCGGCCCACAGAGCCGCAACCTTGTCGGCGGGAAGGTTGTAGTACTTGGCGTCCAGCGGGTACACGCTGACCAAGAAGGTCTTGCCGATGAAAACGCTCCAGAGGTTGTTCTTTTTGGCGATCAGCATCTTCGGCTCGCCGACATCCTCATTGCTGATGGCTTCGCAAATCCTCTGGTCTACCGCCGAAACCCTTGCGGTTACCGAACTGTGGGTGCCTGGGTCGGCCAAGCGGCAGACGATTTGCCCGGCGAGGATGACCGGCTCGGCAGCCAGCGCAGAGCTTACCGTCATGACAATTGCAGCGATCAGTACGGCGAACTGTACTCTCATGTTGCTTCTCCTTCGGTAGTCTAGGCTCGATCTGGGCCTGCTTTCGTTCTCGACTGCCTGAGGGCCTTCTCCAAGGCCCCAGCCCCAGAGTCCTCTGCTTGGGTTGGACATTCTACTACCTGCGCGAGTTCCTTGTCGGCCAACCGTGCCCTGCCTGCAACCGTCTGCCACTTCTAGGGCTCGAGCGCGATAGGGAGTTGCATCTGCCCACCGGGCATGCAGCCTCGCACAACGATGAAGTGCCGTGCCTTCCTTGTGCGCACCCCTATCCGGGCCAGGTCCCTTAGATTACGCAGTCCGCCCTCTCGTCGCACCTGCAAGATCCGTTGCGCCGATGTCGGCCCGATCCCAGGCACTCGCAGCAGTTCCTCGCGGTCGGCGGTGGCCACGTCCACCGGGAAGGCCTCTGGATGCCTGGCAGCCCAGACCCACTTGGGGTCGGCTGAAATCGGCAGCAAGCCCTGATCGTCGAATACCAGCTCGTCGAAGCGGAAGCCGTAGAACCGCAATAGCCAGTCGGCCTGGTAGAGCCGGTGTTCGCGCGTGGCGGGCATTTCAGGCACGTTCCCCAGCGGGCTACCCGATACAGGCCTGAAGCCCGAGTAGTACATGCGCTTCAGCCCGACCTCCTGGTAGAGCCTCCACGCACCGATCAGCAGTTCCGCGTCACTCTCACCAACCCCTCCCGCCACGTACTGGCTCGTGACGCCGCTGCGCACGCCGGCTGCGCGGGCATAGCGGGCGGTGAGGCGAAGAGTGCTGAGCAGGTCTCTGTGGAAGATCTTCTGGGGTGCCAACCGGGATAGCCTTTCTTCGTTAGGTGCCTCCATGTTCACAGACACGCGATCCGCCAGCTCTACTGTCGCCTGGATTGCCGCTGCCGACGCACCAGGCACAACCTTCAGGTGCATGTAGCCGCGGTAGCCGTGGCGCCGGCGCACGATCGTGGCCGTATCGACTATCAGAGCCTGGGCCGCGTCGGGTGAACCCGCGATGCCGCTGCTGAGGAACAGGCCGCGCACCAGCCCGCGTCGCTCCATCTCGATGAAGGCCCCTGCCAGTTCCTCGGGCCTGAAGGTTGTGCGACGCACATCCGCCGAGCAGCGTGTGGCGCAGTAGTGGCAGTCGTTGGTGCAGAGGTTGGTGACGAGAACCTTGAGGACGGGCAAACAGCGACCCCCTCCCGCCGCGGCAGGGTAGACACACCCCTGCAGTTGGGCCGGAATGCTCCCCACGTCGTGGGCAGACAAGGGCCCCCTTCCGGGAACAGACACATCATACTGGGCCTGCTCTCCGAGAAGAGCCAGTTTAGCCTCGGTAGATAGCGAGCGCATATCGAAAGCATTATAGGAAACATTTGTTCGTGTGTCAAGATGCGGCGCGGCCCTAGCGCCGGTTCTCCGCGCCGCAGCCTTCCACGGCAATGTTTGCGTTCTCCTGACGGTATTGGCGCAGCAAGCGGTCGGGTTGATTCGCACCGAGCGGCTAGGCTATAATCAAGGCAAGAAGGGCCCGTAGCTCAGTGGCAGAGCGGCCGGCTCATAACCGGTTGTGCGGGGGTTCGAATCCCTCCGGGCCCACCAAGTTCCAAGACAGGTTCCGCCACTTTCAGCCTCTGGGCCGGGAGTGGCGATAGATGTTTATAGATGCTATTTAGGTTCTGTGGCCCACCAAGGCGCCCCGGGGATTGTGGATGATCGCCGTCATTGCGGATCAGGTCAAGGCCTTTCGCCACCAGCTCGGCAAGCACGTTTTTTTTGTGGGCAGTCGCGCTGTTCTCCAGCCCTATGAAATCACGGTTCAAGAGATGCTTGAGAACATGGCGCTGGAATGGGCGGGCGATCGTGTAGCCGCCCTACCCCCTGACCAGCGCCCGGCCGCGGCTCTCGCCGCCTTTGCCGAGGCCTACCCCGAGGGTCGCGACCGTACCGCTCTTCTGGCAGCCAGGCTTGCGGACTTGCGCCCTGGCGAGGGTAACGTCCAGCTTGCTCGTCTCATCAAGGACGGCTATGTTCCTCTGCTGTTTACCATGTCGCCGGACGACGCCTTGGAGCGTGCCCTGGCGGGGCAGCGCCTCACAGCAGGCGAAGATTACCACTGCGTGGTTGCGGGGGCCGACGCGCCTAGTGCCATCGACGTCGTTGTGCGCGAGTCTAGCCGTGTTGTAGTGGTCAAGTGCGGCGGTGACATCTCCCGCAAGGTCCTGCCACTTACGGAAGACGAGATTCGCGCTGTCCTAGCACCCATCTCCGACATGTTGCGCACGGTGCTGCGGCGAATGATCGTCTTCACTGCCTATGGCGAGCGCGACCGCCCCTTCCTGGAACATGTGCCCAGGGACGGCGATCGGGTGTACTGGGTCAATCTTCACATTCCCGTGGCCGAGCGTAGTGCCCTGGACGACATGCGCTTGGAGAGTCCCGACGCCGAGCAATACCACAAGTTGCAGCCCGAGGTCCTCGACCTGCTGCGTTCACGCAATTCGGAGCGCAACCTGCTTTGCCGCGAGCCGGGGCGCTTCAGTGAGTTTTTCGGCCGCCTCTACGAGCGCCTGCGCCGTCGCACGCGCCATGAGCGGGTGCTGGTTCGGCGAGGTCTGACCGTGCGCCGCGGCGGCCCCTTCAAGTTTCTTGAAGCCTTCGACACTCACGACGCCGACGTCTTCTTCGGTCGCGAGGGCGAAGTGGCTCGGCTCTACGATCTGGTGGCCAGGCATCCTCTGGTAACGCTTTTCGGGCGCTTGGCGGTGGGCAAGACTTCGCTGTTGCGGGCCGGACTCATACCTAAGCTCCAGCAGATTAGCCGGAACATTGAAACTGAAGACGAGTTGCCCTGGTTGCCCGTCTACGTTTCCTTCGGCCACCACTCTGGATCAGAGATTCTTCAGGCTCTAGCCGCGCAGGTCGAGGAAGTGGGCTATGATCCGACGAGCGTGGCCAAGGCACCGGACCTGCTCGAGGCCGTTCGCCGCTGCCAC
Organism: Armatimonadota bacterium; assembly: GCA_029777735.1. Taxonomy (GTDB): domain Bacteria; phylum Armatimonadota; class Zipacnadia; order Zipacnadales; family FEN-943; genus JAKORR01. The sequence continues at coordinate 3,349 of JAKORR010000357.1, forward strand.
GAACTGACCAACCACCGCCCCGTGCTGCTGTGTGACGCAGCCCAAGAGCTTTTTCTCAAGCTCAGTCGCGCCGCCCGCGAAGAGTTGGTTTGCCAGATTGCCGCCGTGGTGCAAGATGATTTCAGTCACGCAAGGGTCGTGCTGACCCTGCGAGAGGACTACCTGGGGGAACTTTACGAGATCACGGACACTCTGCCCAAGGTCTTCCACAACATGCTGCGTCTGCATAAGTTCACGCGGCAACAGGCTGAAGACGCCATTGTCAAGCCCGTAGCCAACTTCGGGCTGCAGTTCGACTCGGAGCTGGTCGAGCACATGCTGGAAGACCTCGACCGCGAAGGAATTCTGCCGGTTCACCTGCAGATTGTCTGCCACAGACTGCTTGAGGAAGCCGGTCCGACCCGTCGTTACATAGGGCCCACGCTCTATGCCCGCCTGGGCGGTGCGCGCAAGATACTGGACGAGTACATCACCCACCCAATCACCTTGCTCGCAGGCGGAGACCGGCGCGTCGCCTGGCAAATCCTCCGCACTCTTGCGGAGGCGTCGGAAACGCTTGCGGCGCTGCCGACCGAGGAGGTCCTTGCGACCGTCTCGTGCCCGCGCACCCAGTTTGACCGCGTCCTGGCC
>JAKORR010000358.1 GCA_029777735.1 Armatimonadota bacterium
AGGGTCGTCGGCGATGAGGAGCTGGCGCAGGAGGACTGGGGCTTCACCGTTGGTGACACCTTCGCAAGTCGGGGGCAGAAGGCTATCTACTGGGGCCCTCTCAAACCTCTTGAATCAATGCTTCTCCGCTCACCGGTCGTGGGCTGGTCCTACGTGGCGTCGAGGTTGTATCACGATGTCTTCTGGTACCCATGTATTGGTTTACGAAGGGCACGCCGGTTCTTGCGCGAGAGCGGCTGGGGTGAGGTGTTCGAGCAGTACCGGTGAGGTGGCTGAGCCTTTGAGCCTCGTGAAGAGCTTGAGCTGGCCACTGGTGGCCGGCTGCTGGATGATCTTCATAATAGTGGAGTGCTGGACGCCGCGCCCTCCAGTTGCGCCGCCGTCGAGTGACGTCGTGGCCCATGCCGCCGGATTTGCGGTCCTTGGCGTCCTGCTGGTGATGGCCGTCGGCTTGCGCGACGCGCGCTCGTCGGCCCTCTTCGCTCTGGTAATAGGCGTGCTGTGGGGAACTGTCACCGAGCTGGGACAGGTCTGCGTGCCTGGCCGCTTGGTTGCCTTTACCGACTGGGTCGCGAATGCGGTGGGCACGGGTCTCGGAGTGCTTCTCTTAGTCCTGGGCATGGGTCTCGTTGCTCACATTCACAACTTCCGGCAAGAGGAATAATCAGGAGGAATAATTAGGAGATGGCAAACGTTCAGGAGATCAATGCTGAGGAGTTTGACACCGAAGTGATAAACAGTCCACTGCCTGTTTTGGTGGACTTCTGGGCGCCTTGGTGCAATCCCTGTCGCATGGTCGCTCCGATAGTGGAGCGAGTTGCCGAGCGATTCGCGGGCCGCATTAAGGTGGTCAAGGTGAACATTGACGAGAACGTAGAGCTGGCGACTCGATTCGGCATCCGCGGCATCCCAACGCTGTATCTGTTCCGTAACGGGCAGATCATGCAGGAGTTGGTGGGAGCTCAGCCTGAGGCAGCCTTGGTCCAGGCCGTGGAAAAGGTCCTGTGAGCTTCAGGGTGAATGCACAGAGAACCGTGTGACAGCTTTCGCGTCTAACTTTAAGGCTCTGGTATACCCTTGATTAGAGAGTAATTCGGATAACCAGCAATGAAGGAGGGCGGTTTCATGGATCGAGAAGGTTTTGGACATCGGCATTCGCATATCGTTATTGTTCTGTTAGCGGCCCTTCTGGGCTCAGGCACGACTTTACTTGTTCTCTACGGTTGTCGCGGGCAGGGCGTAGCTACTCCGCCTGTACAGGCTCAGACGCAGGCGGCTACTTCTGTTGAGCAGTCCTTTGTGGAAACGGCCAAACGCACTCTGCCTGCCGTGGTCAACATCAGCGCCGAGAGCGTGACCCGAGAGCCCGTGATAGAAGGCCCGGGGATAGAGGAATTCTTCAAGGATTTTCCCTTCCCCTTCCCCTTTCCTTTTGGGGATAAAGACAAGGGTCGTGGCTCCGATGAACCTAAGCAATTGGAGCGCAGGGGGCAGAGCCTGGGTTCGGGATGGATCTATGCCGAAGACGGCCTGATAGTAACCAACGCCCACGTTGTGCATGGTGCGACTAACATCAAGGTCACGCTGCATGACCGTCCTGACGACGATCGGCAGTACGAGGCCAAACTTGTCGGGTCGGACCCACGCACCGAACTGGCCGTGCTTAAGATCAATGCCGGACGAAAACTACCCACCCTCCAACTCGGCAGCTCCGAACAGGCCCAAGTTGGCCAGTGGGCAATGGCTGTAGGTGCTCCCTTCGGGCTTCAGCAGACGGTGACTGTTGGTATCATCAGTGCCAAGGGCAGGTTCCTGCCGGGACAGAGCGAGTACATACGTATTGGCGACGTAATCCAAACGGACGCAGCTATCAATCCCGGCAACAGCGGAGGCCCGCTGGTGAACCTACGAGGCGAGGTCATAGGTATCAACGTGGCAATCGTCTCTCCTGGTCTAGTGCCAGGCAATGTAGGGATCGGCTTCGCGGTGCCGGCAGACACGGCGAGGAAGGTCCTTCAGGAGCTCGCCAAGAGCGGCAAGGTAGCTCGGGGCTGGCTTGGCATCATGATCGAGGACCTGACGCCCAACATGCGTGAGTTCTACGGCGCACCGCAGGGCGGCGCGCTGGTAACAGGCATCCAGAAGGAGGCCCCTGCCGCCAAGAGCGATCTGAAGGAAGACGACGTCATCGTCAGCGTGGACGGACAACCCATCAAGGACACCTGGGAGTTGCAGAAGGCTGTGGCAGATAAGGGGCCCGGCTCCACGGTGCGGCTGGGTGTAATCCGTGGCAAGAAACCCATGGAGGTCACGGTGAAGCTCGGCGAGATGCCGGACAAGTACGCCGGCCTGGAGACGTCTAAGAAGCCCGAGGAGAACTCCGTGGCTGGCCTGTTGGGCCTGCGGGTGTCTGAGATCACGCCCGAGGTTTCGCGTAACGTCAACCTACCCCAGGACAAGGGCGTAGTGGTCCTGGATGTTGCTCCTGACAGCCCGGCGGCGGGGCAACTACAGCGGGGCGACGTGATCGTAAAGATCAACAACCGAGAGATCAAGTCGCTGGCGGACTATGAGGATGCCCTTGGCGAGGCGCGCAAGGCTAAGGCCAAGTTCCTTATTATCCGCTTCGCTCGCAGGACGGCGAGTGGGGAAACCGTTAGAAGCGTGATCGATGTCCCCGTCGAGTGGTAGACCGACAGAGTGGGCCTGTGCTGGCCCCTTTGCCGAGGGTCCGTGAGTCGTGGGCGCCGGAAGCTCGCCTTCCGGTGCCCACCTTCGCTGCATTACATGCTGCATTACATTAGGAGACAGCTGGCAGGGCAATTCGCTCCTTGAACCTATGGAACCAATTGCTGTGGCCGTTGTATATTCACTTGAGGGCTTCCTAGGCATCGTGGCCACGCGGCGAGGAGTTACAAGAGTGGCCCTTGACCAGGAACTGCCTAGCGGGTCTGATGAGGCCGGCGCTATAGATGTGGTCAGGCGGGCAGCACAGCAGATCGAGGAGTATCTCGCGGGGCAGCGGGAAGCATTCGACGTATCGGTTGACTTATGTGGTCTGACGGACTTTCAAAGAGCCGTGCTCGAACAATGCCACCGCATACCCTACGGGGTTGTCGAAACCTACTCGAGTCTTGCTTTGGCAGTCGCTGGTACTCCTCGATCAGCCAGGGCGGTAGGCAGGGCGCTTGGCGCCAACCCTGTGCCGATTCTCATCCCTTGTCACCGGGTAGTGCGTGCCAATGGCAGCCTCGGTGGCTTCTCAGCCGGACTCCACTGGAAGCAGTTCCTCCTAGGAATCGAGAGAGGGCGGGAGTGCGAGCCGATACTTACAACGGGGCGCGAGGCTTGCAGACTCGACCCTGTGGCAGGAGGCGACTTCCCAGGAGACCAGACGTGAGGTGGATCGACGGCGAAGGCCCGATGCGTGCCGGAGATTCGAGGGCGGATCCTACCGGGAGGGGAGGAACTGGTGCCCGTGCAGCGAAAAGGGCAGCGAAGGTAAGCGCGAGCGGTTGGTTTTGGTGAGGCGAGTGGTGCTTGAGGATAGCTGAGGGCAGTGTTGGGCGACGTTTGGTTGACGGGGGAAGTACGGCTCATGTATAATGTGACCTTACAGGTCGGTGAGGGGCAGGGCAGGGCTCGATCGCAACGTCGGCAGATTGGTGGGCATGCCGGCGGAGCGGTTGTGTGTTGCACCTCTACATTCGTGTGTCCAGGTAGGTGGACATCAATGGGTCGGCGCAATCGACGCAGCTTGGCGGGCTATGGTATCCTCCTCTCCACAGTTGCGCTTGCACTAATGCTTCCACGGTCCGCCGAGGCGGCGATCTCCTTGGGCTTCAACGGGGTGGGAGTATGGCCCCAGACTGCCACGGAGAACTCCCAGCGCTGGTTCCGCTTTCGCATAACGTGGGGGGAAAACGAGTCTTGGATCCTCCGCTTCGACGGGTCCGGGATCCGGTTCCGGTACGATCTTGACGGCAACAGGTCCCGCGATTCACAGATCGCGTTGAACGCGAGCTATCCCTACGTCCAAGGGCTGAACCCCGGCGAGGCACCCGCGTCCGTGGGCGTGGCCGTCAACAGCCTGGGCACACGGGACATCATGGTGACCATCGGACCCTTCGCCGCACCTATCTACTGGCCGGCATGGGGAATCGGAAGTTACTGTTTCCGCCCGAACACGATAGGAGCAGTGGCGTCTGCGAGCGACTACCAGCATCTCTTCTACGGTCGGTGGACACACTGGAGTGGGACAGGCACCCCGACAACGGACACGGTCAGCGGCTGGTACGGAGTCGTGCCGGACGACGACGATGCGCTCCAGTGGTACGCCGGTCCCGCGTCGGGCATTGACCCGCTCTCAGTAGACCCTGCCAACTCACAGAATCCTGTGGGGCCTGACAACGGCTCCTCGAGTTCGCGGTATGTGTTTCGGGTCCGCTACCAGACCCACATCGCGCGCGCCAACCCCCTGGATTGGTCCAGGGTGAACCGCTGCCGGTGGATGGGGCGTGACAGCCGGGGTATCCCGCCACACGAGAACTCATACATAGTCGATCTCGACAGGGCTACGTACGATTTCACCACCGGTCGCTTCAGCGGTGTTAGACACCAGACCGGGGACCCGGACGACTGGATCCTACATCCCTGGCAGGAATCCAATGCTGACCGGCAGGGGTATGTGGTCAATTCCTTCGACGGTCCCGTCTTGCTAATCATCGATGAAGATTACGAC
>JAKORR010000359.1 GCA_029777735.1 Armatimonadota bacterium
AAAGTTCCTCTCTTGGGGCGGGACGCGAAGAGAGGAACCGGCGCAAAGCGAGAAGCGCTGTATCCCCCTTCAAGCCGCGCTGGGGCTTGAGGGGCTTGCTTTCTGATGGCTTAGCGCCGCGCTAACCGCCAGAAAGGACACCGGGCTTTGGAGGCATGGTCTTTGCGCCGAAGGTGAGTTGGGGCGCCTGCGGAAGGTCGGCTCACCTAAGCACCAGAAGAGGCACCCGGCTATCCCGAGTGCCTCTTCTGTATGATCCGCTAGCCCTTGGGCCTGACTTGCCCCTTGGTTGTCTCGACCATCTTCTCTGACCAGTGGGCCAGTGCTTTTTCCAGCTCCGGCATGATCCGATCCAGATACTTGAAGACCAGCTCCGGCGAGGTCCCGAACTTCTTCCGACAGTAGGGGCAGGTCACCCAGAACTTGAGGTTCTCTTTATCCATACAACTTCGTCTCGTCCCTCCTCGGTGAGCCGACCTTTGGTGTTTCTCACCTGCCGGTGAGACAGCCGGCGGGTGCCCTGCGGGGTCAAGGTGGAACGAGGCGATATGGAACGCTTGATAGCCTGCGGCGACCTTGAGGCCACAGGATGCCAGCTATAATGGGAAGAGGTGAGAAACCGCAGGCCGGGGGGCGCGAAGCGCTGTTAGCCACTAGACCCGTTCCGTCACCAGCACTTCTTCGCCCAGCATGTCTATGATCTTCACCGCGACCGTGGTCTCGTCGTCGGGCGCGGGTAGGGTGTAGACGCCCGATACCAGGTCGTCCTTCTTCGGCGGCATGTCGGACAGCGCCACGTTGAAGACCTCGCCATCATAAGCCGGGTCGATCATCACGCAGTCCGCCATCGCCCGCCAGTCCTCGATCTGCGGTTGGAGCACACCGGACTGCTGGGCCAGGCGCTCGATGATCGTGGGCGAGACGAAGTCCTCGATCTCCACGTGTAGCTGCCCGTCCTTGCGGGTGATCTTCACCTGCGCGGCAGCGGGCTTGTGCTCGAAGAATTTGCCGTAGCGTTGTTAGGGTTCACGATGTCCCGGAACCCCAAGTACCAATGCGTGTTCAGCGCTTGATCGGGCAGTGAGCAGGCCGAGGCCGGGACCCAGTACCGGGGTGTCGCCATGAATGCCGGGTCTGACTTCTGGTCAGCAGCATTGACCTCAGAGGCCTGCACGCTCCTCTTCTGACGCAGGCCCTCCTCCAGGTTCTCCGCAGCAGCGTTCTCTGGGCCTCCAGGCGCTACACAATGC
>JAKORR010000360.1 GCA_029777735.1 Armatimonadota bacterium
AGGCTCTGTCCTGTGGACGGGTGGCTTGTCCACGGCGGGCGCGATCACCCACAGTGGTCCGCCTTGGTTGTTGGGTGAGCCGATCAGCTTCAGCTGATCGGCGAGGGCGTAGCCCTTTCGGTCCTTCTCAACCCCGCAGAGCGGGGTCTGGCGTGCTTTTCACCCACGGTGCGCGCGTAGCGGGCACGCGTTAAAGACATTGAGAAGTTAGAGAGGTTAATGCGCGCGCGCGGGTTACGGTTTCATAAGTCCTTGCCCCACCGAAGAAAAAAGTTTTCTGGCGTGGGTGATAGAACGAGGCCAAGTGTGGGTGATAGAACGAGGATCTGTGGGTGATAGAACGTGTCCATCCACAGCGAGCGTGGGTGATAGAACGTGTCCATCCACAGCCGCGGCAGCTTGCCGATCTGGAGTTATCTACAGCTCCTGCGCCGCTCATCGACGCTTGGGGGGCGTTTTCGGGCCCCCGCGGCTCCTGTCGCCCGCTCTAGGGCGCCGAAATATCACCTCGTGCAGGCCATCTCTCAACATGGCTGCCATTGAGGCCAGGCGCAAGCGTGGGTGATAGAACGATAGTGCGCCGTGCGCGCGCGCCCTACCCCGGCGTTGCCTCGTGGCTGGGCAGTAGCGCCCTCTTCCGGTTCTGCATGACAACCTGGCCGTTCTCCCAGTCGGGGACGAGCCGGTAGTCAGGCAACAGATCGTCCTCGACGATCTCCTTCAGCATCCGCCGGAATTCGCGGATCGAGCCCTGGCTGCCGCACTTTTCCTGGAGAAGCTCGACGTTGATGGTGAAGCTGGCCTGGTGCCCACAGTGCTTCCTGGCCAGCTCGTACAGGCGACGTTCCAGCGGCTTGCGCAGGCGGAAGTAGTCATTGCTGATCGTCAGCACCTCGCGGGCCTGGACGGCGTTGAAGAGCCACTTCGAGATCGTCACTTCCACGCCGATCATGCGGTCGTCGTCCGGGGCCTTCTCGATGATCTTCCAGCTGTCGACGATGCCGAAGCCTTCCTTGACCCGCTCCCCGCCAGTCTTGATGTTGGTCTTGATGGACGTACCGCGCAGGCGCTCCAGCGCGTCCTGCAGTCGCAGGTACTCCTTGCCGCCGACGCGCTTGTTCGTCGACACCAGGTAGTCGTACACCCTGAAGCGGACCGTGCGGTTGGCCGCATCCGCCCGGCCGCGGTTCAGTGCCTCGGTGATCTGGCTAACTACGTAGATAAGTAAATCCTTATCGTGCTG
>JAKORR010000033.1 GCA_029777735.1 Armatimonadota bacterium
CAGAAGGCCAGGCTGTAGGGATGTCCTACGGCGTCACCCGGCAGGGGCCGGCGACGCGATCCCAGAGCCCGCTCGGCCACGGCCGCCAGGTAGTCGCGAGCCGACCACAGCAGCGCACCCGCCAGGGCGAAGTAGCTGCCGAGGGTCTGGCCGTCGAAGAAGTAGCGTGGGTTGTCCCGCAGCCCCACAGCTAGACGGATGAAGTGCTGAAACAGGCGGAAGTGGTAGAAAAAGACGATGCTGAAGCCCACTTCAGCGCTCAGCAAGTAGGAGATGCCGATCATCTCGGGGTAGATATGCAGGAGTAGCCGGTTGTACACGACCCCAGGCCCTCCGGCAAACACGTTGCCGAGGTCCCTTTGCAGGTTCAGATCAGGCACCACGGGGAAGTAGGTGTGAAGACCCTTCAGGACGTACAAGACTGCGGTGAGGCTGAAGCCTATCCAGAAGAGCTTGTTCGTAAGCACCGGTGGGACGCGTGCGGGAAGGCCCTCGACCAGTTCGAGGGGCACCGCGGTCAGCGGAAAGACCAGCTTCTCGTGCTCCTCCCAGCGGGGGAAAAAGAGCAAGCTCCAACAGGCCAGGGTCCAGTAAAGGGCCAGCCAGAAGGGCGTCCAGACCAGCAGCGTCGGCAGCCAAGCCCCATAAGGCACTGGCACGCCCGGCGGTTTGCCTTCGTAGGCCCAACGGATGACCGGGGCTGTACGGTCGAGGCTTGGAACCAGCGCGGGGTTGAGTACATCCAGGTATAGGTCGGGGGGAGCAATGTCGGGAGTAGCGTAGTAGGACAGTCCGAGCAGGTTTAGATAGACGTGCTGCGAGAATTCCTGGCCGGGCAGCGCCGCCATTGTAAGAAGCAAGGCAAAGATGACCAGAATCTCGCGTTGGCTGAGCGCCAGACGCTGGGCTACCCGGCGCAGGACGATACTTCCACCGATCAGTATCAACAACAGGAAGGTGGCGCTGCGGGCAAGATAGCCGGTACCCACGATCTCGTAGCGCAGCATAAGGGAGAAGATGCCGACGGCGGTGAAGAGGCCAACGAGAACAAGCCCGAGGATCACAGCCCGCGCAGACAGGGGTGCTGCGATGGCAACATGCGCCTCGTTCTCGGCGGTTCGAACATGCGTTGGCTGTTGGTGCGCAAGGTGCCCCGGTGTGGGCATCGTCATCTCCCGGTACTATCGGTGCTCGTCGTAAGTGCGAGTGGCCTCTCACCGAGGGTCTCTCGGGTAGAGGGCTCCTCCCTAGGTGGCTCGGTCTGTGCAGATCTGAGCAGGCCTGCATAGGCGATCCAGAAGAGGGCGGCGACAGGCATCAAGTAGAAGGCAGGCCCGACCAGCAGGCCCAGGATCTCGGAGACCAGCATGACGAAGAGGGCGCCCGTCATAACTTGCCAGCGTGGGTCCCGTACTGATTGGTGAGCGCGGAGACCCTGGACCAGCACATGGATAATCAGGTAGAGAAACAGCACTCCCCCCGGCAGGCCCAATTCGCGGAAGGCTCGTCCAAAGTCGCCCTCGATCATGCCACTAGCCTTGCCTTGCACTTCTGCGCTGTCACCAAGCAGTTGGGTGGCACGCCCAACGCCAACGCCAGTTGCGACTCCAGTGCCCAGCGGGTATGCCACAACGGATTCAATCCCCTGGCGAAGAGGTTGGACCACACGGTCAACAGTAACGGCAAGATCAAACAGGGCGGATACCCTGTCGATGGACTCGGAGGCTACCAGGCGCACGGCGCCCAAGGCCACCAACCCGATGATCAGCACTCCTAGCAGGAAGATGCGCATCTGACGCACCAGGAGGAGAACGAGAGTGGCGCAGGTGATCAGCGCAGCAGTGGCCAGTCTTCCGCCACTGGCCAGCGCCCCACTCGCCATGCCCACGATGCACAGGGCCGAGAGCAGGCGCAGTCGGGGTACCAGGAAGGGGGCAAAGACAACTGCGATCCCGAGAGGCAGGACCGTTGCCACGTAGTGACCAAACATGCCGGGGTGCGGAAGAGTCGACATGGCGCGGTACCGGTCGCCCCCAAGGCCTAGAGTCTCTACATAGCCGAAACCCGGGCTCACGGCCAGCAGGTGTTCATACCCCAGAGACTGCTGGACGACTCCGTAGGCGCCCACGGCTCCGGCAGCAACGACCAGACTGGTACAAAGACACAGAAGGTCACGCCGGTCGTGGAGTCCCTCGTAGGCGACGAAAAAGACGGGCAGCCAGCCGATCCAACTGCGGATACCGGCTAGCGCGGCGAGCCAGTTGGACGTAAAGACATTGGTTCCCTCGGCGAGAACCCACAAAAGGAAGACCGCCATGATGGCCACCGTAGCCACTCCCGGGACCCGGGCATACTGGTTGCTGCGGTTTCGAAGCACCAGCCAGCGCACAACGGCCAACCACAAGACCAAATCTTTGAACAGAAGCGTGAACCAACCTGTAGCCACACCCTTGAGGATGCCGTCGAGAGATGAGACCACGATGAGCATGACTAGCGCAGGCACAGGGGGCCCTAGCGCTACCGTCAGCGCAAGGACCGCGAAACAGGGCAGGACCACCGAAGTCAGAGACCCACGGCTAAGAAGGATTGTGGCAACCGTGGCGGCGCCAGCCACTATGGGAAGTGGCACCCACGCCGCCTCCGGATGCACTGTCACCACGGGTCGGGGAGATGCGTCGCCAGTCAAGGCACTTGTGCCTCTTCTCCGCTCCGCTTGGAGCCGATGATTTCAATATCACTCGCTGGCTCGCCACGGGCGCTCGCCGGCATCCCACCCGAAGGCATGCCGAATTCCAGCACTGTGACATAGGCCTGCGAGGCTCCACCCGGCGTCAGGGCGCTGCGCCACGCTCGTTCTTGCGGCCCATAGCGCAGGAAACTGTGAGTCTCAGAGCGCGCACCGAGGTCTTCGAGGACCGCGATGAGCTGTTGGGCCAGCTTTCTGGCGTCCGTGCTACCCCTGTCCCGAGTCACGAGCCATACCCGATGGCCGTTCTTGAGTACGCGCGCCAGGCGTGCTGGGCCGTCCCGGCGTAAGGATACAGCCTCCTCGCGCGGGCCGGGATGGTGGTAATAGCGGTACAGCCCGGCGTCGAAAAACGTCACGACGGCATCCTTTGGGCCAACTTCGCGGTTGAGAAAGTCTGCTACCTGGCGCCAGTCCAGTGCATACTGGGGGTTTAGGTGGTTGCGCAGTGTGAAATAGTTGCCCAGGCCTATCAGGTGCCCGGCCAGGACGAGAGCGAGCGCAGTCGAGGCCCACCAGGTGGTACGAGCCTGGTACCAGCCTAGCGCTATCACCAGCAGCGCGCAGGGTAAGGCATGCAGGGCGAGGCTGCCAATGCGAACTGGGGGCTCACGGGGCACAAAACAGAGCATCACCCAGACCACAGCGACAGCAAAGGGCCAGATTACGAGCAACAAACGCCAAGAGGAATCTTGCCGCCACGCGAATCTCGTCCCGACGAGAAGCAGAGTGAGGGAGGAGAGCACCAGGGGCGCCGCCACCTGTAGTTGCCAGGGAGGCACGACCTCGCTCGCAAGCAGGCTCCACGCCGCCAGGCCACCCTTGAGCAAGGCCACTGAGCCGGAGTCCGCCCGGAAGGGATGCGTAACTTGCCTAGAGCCCTCACAGGCCCACAGAACGGCGGGCAGAACAGCGGTGACCGTCGTGACAGCCGCCGCGACAACTGGCCACACGCTCCAACTCTCGCGCTTCCGTAGGGCCCTTACGAGGACCCAGCCCCAGGGAAGGATGAGCGTCAAGGCCGGAAGGTAATCGGAATAGGCAGTGAGAGCCGTGCCGACAGCAAGCAGGAGCAGCCATCTCCCCCGCCCCGTGCGCAGGTAGCCCACGGCGCCGACCATCGCCAGGCAGAAGGCTCCAGCGACCGGCGCGAAGTAACGCGCCATGCGCCAGTAGAGCAGCAGCTCGCTCGACAGGCACACCAAAGCCATGGCCGCTACGGGACCCGGCCAGGGCAGAAGCCACCAGGCCAGGAGGCCCGTGCCAGCCACTGCCACGACGGCCGGAAGCAGACCCGCAAGTCGCAGTGCTGCATCAGTAGACCCGGCGATCTGAACCCAGGTGCGCATGTACAGGTAATACGTCCTCGGGTGCATGAAATCCTCAGGGAGAGTGCGCGACTCGGTGCGGTAGCAGGTGAGAAACTCGTCGACCTGAAGGCTGCGCGACTCCAGGCGCCACACCATGAGAAAGACCCAGAGCGCCGCAAGGGCAAGCAGGACGACCAGCCGGGAAGCTGCAAGATTCCCTGATGTCGATTCGCTCGGCGGTGAAACCATAGCGGCTTGTCCAGACGCACGAGGAGTCCGGCCCGACGCAACCACAGGACCAGATTGAGAGGCTACGCTGCAGTCCAGGGTCGCCAGGGCATGTCGCCGGGTGGAATTGTAGGCGGCGCCGGAGGGCGCGGTCAACCAGGCGCCTGTGGTACCTTCTCTGACGGGCCAGCAGATGTGCGGGCCTCGCAGGTGCCCCGGCAGGGAATGTCCCCAGGGAGCGGAAGTGAACCAGGAAGGTCTGAGATCCGCACACCTGAACTAAGGGAAACATCGTGGCCTAGGTTGTAGCGCTGGGCGAAGCCTTGGCAGAGATAATACTAATGCTCAAGCAAGCCGGCATACTGCTTGACGTTCCGGGCGACTTCGCAGGGCTCTCCCCGAGCGGCGCACCGGGACTGTGGCGCACGTTCGGGCCAGAGCAGGCCACTCATGGAGGTGAGGGCAAGTGAGTATCACAGCGTTGCTCCTAGCGGTAAGCTTGGCCGCCGCAATCCAAGGAGCCACTGGCATCAAGGAGCACCGAGGCGTTTGGCTGCACCCGTCAGAGTTTAGCAAAGCTGAGGACTGCGACAAGTTCGTTGAACGAATGGCTGCGGCGCGCCTTAACGTTGCCTACCCTCTTGTGTGGTACCGGGGAGGGCAAGCCTCGTGGCGTACAGACGCCTGCGCCATGGACGCCGCGGTGACCGCGGACTACGACCCCTTGGGCTATCTTGTCGACCGCTGCCACGAGAAGGGCCTTCAGGTGCACGCCTGGTTCGTCAACGGGGCTTTGGGAGCGCCCAAGGCGCTGGGGCCTCTGGCTAACCGCACCGACTGGCTAGTCCACCCTGCGCCGGGGAAGACAACGGGTTGGTGGGACCTTGGCAACCCCGAAGTACGCGAGTTCCAGAAAAACCTGATGGTGGAAGTACTGCGCAAGTATGACGTCGATGGGGTGCACTTCGACTACATACGCTACAGCGGGCAGGTCCTCTGCTTCTGCGACCACTGCACCGCCGAATTCCGGCAGCTCCATGGACACGATGTGATGACACTGGCGGGAGAGAGCTTCCCGCTGGCGCGGGCCATCTCGGGCAACCCTATTGCTCACCCTACGACGGCCAAGGTGCTGGTGGCCCTAGACGACGGCACGCCGGCGATAGCGGTCAACGAGCTAGGGCAGGGACGCGTGCTCCTACTCAACTGGCACGCCTACCGAGACCGAACGCCCGCTGTGAGCACCGTGGTGCGTCGGTTTCTCGAATCTGCGGGCGCGAAGAGTGGAGAGTCCCTATTCCTCTTCAGGCCCGAAGCTACCATTGCTAAGTACGGGCGGCTGGCCTACAGCGACGTGGAGGACTGGCTGCGCGAGCTAGGCTACCAAAGCAAGGTGATGGAGGAGGCGGAGCTGGGCTCGGTAGGGGTGAGGTCGGTGATCTGTCTGGTGGCGGCCTACTACACGCCCGGAGAGGTGGCTCAGAAGCTGGTTAGCCTGGTGGAGGGCGGCTGTAATGTGATCGTCATCGATGGGCCCGTATATGGCATGAAGGAGCCCGCGGTCCAGAAGCTTACAGGGTTCTCGGGCACCGCATCCTACTTCAGCGGTTTCCGATCGCTGGTGCCCCAGGAGGACAGCGACCTGGTGCCGACAGGTGGGAAGTTGGTGCCTGAGGAGGAATGGAAGCGGATAGCAGAGGATTGGGCCAGCTACCGCAAGGACGGCGTGAGCCGGCTTGTGCGGGATGTCTACGAAGCTGCCAAGGCCGTGAAGCCGGAGGCGGCAGTCACGGCGGCAGTGTTCCAGAGCCAGCAAAGCGCCGAAGCCGTCTACCAGGACTGGCCGCGCTGGCTGCGCGAGGGCTTTATAGACTACGTGCTTCCCATGGCCTACGTCATGGAGAATGAGAGGCTGACGGAACGATTGGGCGAATGGAAGGGACTGGACCCAGGCCTGGAGCGCATCATACCAGGGCTTAGCTTGTACCAACGCACCGAAGTCGGTGGCGCGTCTCCCAGGCCCGCGGACCTGGTGCTGCAGCAAGTGGACCTATGTCGCCAGGCGGGCGCCAGGGGTGTGAACTTTTTCGCTTTGGCCTATCTGAGTGACGAGATCATCTCAGCCCTCAATCAGGGACCCTTCCGCGAATCTGCAGATCCGTACGTGCCACTACAGAAGGAGTAAAGGCGATGACTCACTACCGTACCCTGTGTGCCTCCCTGCCGGCTGTGGTCGCGGCGGTGACGCTGGCTATGCTCGGATCCACTGCTCTGGGGGAGGTGATACGGCCAAGGGCCGACGGGATGGTCGACGACTTTGAAGGTGATCTGCTATGGCAGAAACGCACGGACGGGGGCCATGCCCCCAAGATTGAGCTAAGCCACGACCGCGTCCACACCGGCAAGGGAAGCCTACGGATTGAGTACGTCAACCAGGCGCCGGAATGGGGCAGCCTGCAGCGTGAGATAGCCTTGACAGGGGAGGAGATAGCGCTGAGCTTCTGGCTGTACGTGGAAACCGCCCAGCCCAAGGCGGCCATGCACATCTGGCTGTTCGAGAAGGACGGCGACGCGTGGGTACGGCGCGTGACGGTAGGCGACCAGGATGCTCTCGCGGACCTGGCGGGGCAGTGGGTGGAGGTGCGGATGCCGCTGTCCGAGTTCCGGTTTGACCCGCGCGGTCGGGGCACACCCGAATTGTCGCGCGTGAATGCGATAGTCATCAACTGCAACTTCGCGGACTTCACTGCCTACGTCGACGACTTGCGCTTCGAGGTGCCACCGGAGTTACAGGAACGGCTACAGGCCGAAGAGCAGCGGCGTACCCAGCTCAGGGAGGAGACCATGAGACGCATAGGCTGGCGCCCTTCGGAGAAGGGTAATGTGGCAGTCTTCAAAGACGACGTGCCGGCGGCCGAGGACGGCATCTTCAGCGATCCTGACTACCTGGCGGAGCTGCTGGTGAAAGCGGGCTACCTCGTGAGCTTCCTTACCGGCCGCGACCTGTCCCTGCCCGAACTGCTGAGGCCCGAGCTGTTCGACCTCGTGGTGCTACCCTACGGCCCACGGTTCCCCAGTGAAGCAGCGGAGGCCTTTCGCGCCTATTTACAGGACGGCGGGCGGTTCCTGAGCATGGGCGGCTATGCCTTCGATGAACCCTACTTTCTGGATCAAGGCCCCGAGGTCACCGAAATGCTTGGCGTCGGCGGTTTCGAGCAACCCGGCGAGGGTGAGATGCCGTTAGGCTGGTTTCACACCTTGGGCGAGATGCCGGGACTGGTAATGCGGCGCGACACGAAGGTCAAGTGCACGGGAGAGGCCTCGCTGTACATCGCTGCACCTGATAACCTACCTGTGACCTGGTTCATCGCCCGCTGCCGGATCGACAAGCCCAACCCGTCGTTACGTTACCTGCTCACCTCAAAGGTCCTGGTCAGGAATATCCATGACGGCCTGGGTGCCTATATGGGTGTGGACTTTTACCGCGCGAATGGCGAACGGATTAGCTTCGTGCAAACGGGCATGGTCAAGCAGACCGACACGTGGGAGTCGCTGTCGTTGGCCTTCGGCATTCCGCCAGGCACCGATCACATGACTGTCAACGCAATCCTCTATTCGCACGGCGAGGCGTGGTTCGACGACTTCGAGCTGAGGCCGGAGCCGACGTCCATCAACGCCCGTCACGCGACGCCCAAGGATATGCTACACATCTCGGAGGACCAGATTCCGGTCTTCGATCCGTCCTTTCGGCTACGGCGCGTGAAAGAAGTACGAGCGGCCGAAGGACAACAGGTCGTGCCCGCATCGGTGAAGATCGCAGAGCCCGTGGAGGGCTACGCGGCCGTGGCACTATGGGGGCAGAACACGGCAGTGAACCCCCAACCCTACTCGCGCTGGATTCCGCTGCTGCGGACCTACGATGAGTATGGGCATCTGCAGGGCACTGTCGGGGCGGCTCTATTCCATCATGCCGGGCCGTGGAAGGGTTCGGCCTGGGCCTTCTTCGGCGCCACGAATCGCGACTTGTTCAGACGCGGGGACGCACAGGGCTCACGCGTATTGCTTGGTACCGTAGAGCACTTGCTCCGCGGCGCCTACCTGAGCCTGCCCGAGCCGACCAGGATGTGCTACCGCGACGGCGAGCAGATCGGTGCCTCAGTCCTTGTCGCCAACGCCGGCGAGACTCCAACGAGGTTGCAGGTGACGGTCGAGGTACGCGAGACCGGCGGCAAGCACGTAGGCGAGGCTCTCAGCAAGCCCGTAGTCCTTGATCCAGGCGCCCAGCAGATCGTCGAGTTCCAGTGGCCTGAGTTGAAGCTCGCTCGTGATTTGTATGAGATACGGTTCTATCTGACAGAGGGCAAACAGGCCGTCGACGAGGTGAGCACGGGCTTTGTGATCTGGCGTAAGGACGTCGTGGCCAAGGGACCAGACGTGCACTGGGAAAACAACTGCTTCCGCATCGGCGACAAGCCTGCCCATCTGCTAGTCGGCACCAACCAGACGGGCGTGGTGCTGGGGCCCTGGTGGGAGAACCCACTAGCCTGGGAACGCGAGCTCAAGCAAATGAGGGACTGGGGCTTGCGCGTGCTGCGGGTACTGCATATATCGGCCTTCGCCGGGGACCTAGAAAAGCCTGAAGAGAAATTCCTGCGGCGCATGGACGCGTTGGTGTACATGTGCCAGCGACAAGGGATAGTTCTCTTTCCTTGCATGCACGATTGGCTAGGCGGGATCGCACTGCCCGAAGAGGTGCTGCAGCGCGAGTCGCGCTTCGCCCAGATCCTGGCGGAGCGGTACGAGGACGTGCCCGGGATCATCATCGACGTGGAGAACGAGGCGTCGGTGGGCGCGAACGATGTTCCCGAGCTGCGAGCGATGTTCAACCACTTTCTACGCGGGCTGTATGGAGATGACGAGGCCACGCTCCGGGCTACTTGGGGTGAGAATGCCAAGTTTGGGGAAGTACCCTACAACTGGCCTCCTAACCCGACCGGTTGGCAGGACCTCCGGTGGCTCGACTTCAACCTATTCCGCAGAAGGCTGGTAGAGCGGTGGCTCAAAGCTAACGTCGAGGCGATGCGGGCCGTGAACGAGCGCCACCCGATCACCAATGAGTATTACCTGATTCCGGGTGGCGACGCGGGCGAGGCAAACAAGTACTGCGATTTCGTCAATGTCCACGCTTATGGGGCCTGGCCGCCGTCGCAGATCAAGTACTACGACCACTCGGCGGAGGGCATGGGCTTCGCGGTGGGCGAGTTCGGTGCGCGGAGCCACCCGAGCATGGCTGGCGGAGGCTGGGGCTGGTCGCCCGAGCCTGAGACGCGCCGGCAGTTCCTCAGGCTACCAAACATCACCCTTGGCGGCACGGGGAGCCTGGTCTGCAGTTGGGATTGGAAGGACATGGAGTCGTGCATCTTCCCCTGGGGCCTGGTATATCCCTGTGACCTGACGCCCAAGGGGCAGTTCTATGCCTACCGCGCGGCTTCCCACGTGCTCTCGCAGGTGAGGCTAGACTACGCCGATCCGCGGGTGTACGTGCTCGTGGCAGATATGAACGAGCTCGGCACCCGCGACCCGCAGAACTGGCAGCCTGCCCTGCGGTGTATCGACATGCTCCTGCGCTGTGGCGTACCCTTTGGCGTCCTCCACGATACGAACCTGACGAAATTGCCCGCAGCGGCGCGCCTTGTCTTCTACCCCTGCCCCTTCACGATGACGGACGATACCCACGCGCGGCTGGAGGAGTTCGTGCGCAAGGGCGGCATATTGTACGTGTCGGGTGAAGTGAGCTATGACGAGCGCCGACAGAGAACCAAGACCACGCGGCTGGAGACCCTGTGCGGCGTACGTGACTCCGGCGTGGTATACCTGCCGGACGCGCAGCCCGAAGAACGCACGACGGCCCAGCCTGTGGCGGCCGCGAGGCAGGCGGGCCTGGCAGGCTTCCCGGCCGTTCCCTGTGTGAAGGTGACGCCAACCACGGCGGAGGTCCTGGCGTCCCTAGGCGACGGCCAGCCTGTACTACTGCTCAACAAGCTGGGCGCGGGCCAGGTGTTCTTCTGCACCGACCCCTTCGAATACCACGCCGAGACCACCGACAAGGGACTGTACGCATACATCCTGAGCCAGACGGACATCCAGCAGATGAAGGTCGGTGGCGAGAACGTGATGGTCATGCTGCCGCCGCAGGGCACAGGCGGGATTGCTGTGCTCTACCACGACACCGCTGAGGGCGAGACCGTGGCGGAAGTGTCCAGTGCACGGGTGAGGCTGACAGCGCGCAACTGGGGTATGGCGGCCTGGGACGATAGGCAGCAAGTCTATGCCCTCGAGGGCGTGGGTAGAGTGGCGGCGGGCGAGTTCGAGTGCGTGTCCGACGAAACTTCACCGTTGCTGATCGCGGCCCAAGGCGGCTCGATGGAGACGACGAAGCGCTATAGCCTAGTGGTCGTGCCTCTGGACAAGGAGCCCTACGACCGCCTGACAGTCAAGATACGCAGGCCAGACCTGCGGAACCTCAGTGGCGCCTATGGAGAGTATGCCGACGGTCAGTGGCGCCAGCTCGGGAAGGTCGCTGTGCGGCAGCCCGGACGCGACGGCTATTGGGTTCTCGAAGTACCGGCCGGCCTGATCTGCGACCTTCGGGCCGAGTGACGCGCGCCAAGGATGGCCAAGGGGTTAGACGGAGAACTGGAGGTGCAACAATGTTAAACCTTGTATCGGTTCTGGCGGTGTTGATGGCTGGACCCGGCGCACCCATAGCGATACCTCAGATAGAGGAAGAGCACCTGGTGCGGTGGACCTACGAGACGCCGCATCTCGACTGGGGTAAGCCCTGGGCGCGTGGAACCATCAGGACCCTGATGTTCTGTGTGGGCAAGTACGAGTACGCGCGGGATCTCATCGAGCTTGGCCAGCGTTTTGATATGGATCTCACGCCTGTCTACCTGCGGGCGAACCGCAAAGTGCTGCACTTCACGACGGCCAACGTGGACCGCGAGGTTGACGAGAACCCACCTGATAGCGATGGCATACAGCGCGTGCGGCGGCTTCTGCATGACAAGTGGGACCTGTTCCTCTTCGCAAACGTCAACCCGGACGTGCTGCCACCGGAGCTGCAGTATTTCCTCTACAAGCAGGTATCCGATGGCGCTGGCCTGCTGTGTGTGGGCCCACGGCCGCAGAAGGTTCTCACCGAGAAGCGACAGCTACAGGAGCCGCCCAACCTGTTCCCGCTGGGCGTGCGTTTCTGGGCCCTGCCGGCGGCTCAGGAGTGGGTCAAGGA
>JAKORR010000361.1 GCA_029777735.1 Armatimonadota bacterium
CAAGTCCTCGCCCACGGTCCGCACAACCCACTCCTCTGGCCCTAGCTTCTCGACGTCAATACCCTTGCCCCTGGCGAACTGGGTCTGGCCGACATAGACCCGCCCCTGTCCCTGCCCGGCCTCGGCCTCGTCGACCACGGCGAACGCCCCGCCAGTCACCTTGCCAAGATACCCAGCCAGTTCCCGCGCTGCGGTCTGCTCGGGTAGCGTGGCATCCCGGGCTACCACGATGGGGGCTACGGCCTGGCCACCGCGCGCTAAGGTCACAGCCCAGGCCGGTAGCGGCACCAGCAGAATCGCCGTGACGGCAAGGACTACTGCTGTCCGTATCATAACTGATCGCCTCCTTGGGCCCGCAGAACGCCGCGACCTCCGCCCAACGCCCCGCTTCGCCCACCCGTGGGCACCATTCTACTCCAGCCGTCCGTACTTGTCCGAGAACTCAAAGTACCACTTCACGGCCTCGGGCGGAACGTTCCACGGGATATGATTGCCGATGCACATCAGGTACCGCGGCTGTCGGCGCCCCAGCTCGCACATTCGCCGCGTCATCCGCTCGATGGCGTCACGGTCGCGCGACATGAGGACCCGGTTGTCGCCGTCGCCCGCCAGCATCTTGTCGGGATACCGGCGCGCGAGGGCTTCGTAGTTCCCGAAGGGCTCTGAGATAAGACCGTCTGCACCGCAGGCAAAAACGTCGTCCGCGATGAGGTCAGGGTTACCGTCGGTCATGAAGATAACGATTATCCCGACCTCCTTCATATATCCAAAGAATTCCTCGTAGTAAGGGTAAATGAACTCGCGCAGCCAAGCAGGCGAGCACACCGGCCCGCGCGCCATGCAGATATCATCGTGGCAGACGAAGTAGTTGATGTCCGTGAGCGCAGCAGCCTGGAAGACCTTACGTGACAGGCAGGCGAAGTCCGCCAGTAGACGCTTCATCTCCGCCTTGTGCGCACCTGCCAGTTCCAGGAAGATCTCCCAGCCAAAGGTCAGTAGAGGCCACATGAACAGCGTGTTGTAGAAGCTGCCGCCCTTAAGGTGCTCGGCTCGGGGCCCGCCCTTGGGCGGCAGGTCGCCTCCCTGCATATCCCGCGCCAAGTCCTCGACCGAGCGCGAGTAGTCCAATTGGGCCACGATCGGCGCGTGACGAAGGTCCAGGTGTTCTAACGGCTGGTAAGCCAGCGCCTGCTCCACGGACGTGAAGGCTGAGCCCCACTCCCAGTGGCTCGACACGCCTGAGCCCCAGCGCGGCAGCCTGCTCCCGTCCGGACCGGTACCGTAGGCAGCGTCGGCGGCAAGCGGCTCAATCGGATCGTCGGTAGCAGGCACGCCGCCTCCCATATCGATCGGCAGTTGCTCCAGCGTCTTCAGCGCCGCCTGGCGTGGATGCTCGTAGGGGTCGAGGCCCGACATCAGGCGCAGAAACTCTGGGTTCGACAGGTGTTCCCAGTGTGGGATTCGGTCCACAGGCTCACCCCTGAGCCGTCTCAGTGCTCGGTCCGGGTCCATTCCTTCATCCTCCAGGCGAAGAGCTTATAGCGCGGAGGTCTGGAAGTCGTGAGGCGCCCGCGCGTCCACAGTCACTTCGCCAGGCTAAGCTCTATCCCACCGAGAACTAGGTTGCGATCCTCTGGCGGGTCGTAGTAGTCGTTCGTAAAGAGCAGCCGCAGCCTGTGGGGTCCCCTCTCCAAGCTGGTGCGCAGGACGTACCGACGCCAACTCTCGGACGTCAGGTGGAACCTGCCAACCTCCCTGTCGTCGACGAAAACGACGACCTCCGGGTACTCGTCGGCGGCCTTGGTCCCACGAGCCTGCACACTCAGTAAGTAGTCGCTCGCTTGAGGCACCCAGATCTCACCCTCGATCCAGCCGCTCGACCCCAAGGACGCTTGCCCGTCCCGTGCGTAGTAGTGTGCCAGACCTTCCATCGGCGTGAACTGGGCCACGTCGTACCAGATGCCGATTTGGTCCGTGAACTCGGCACCCAGCTCGGTGAGCAGCGCTCCGAAGAACCGTCGCGCCTTGGTCACGTTGCGCTCTTCGGTGTTCCACTTAAGAAAATTTAGCACTACCCGTCCCTTGCCGACCACCACCGCAGCCACACTTGGCCCTTGGGCGATGCGCACGATAGGCGGGAGCTCGCCGGTGACCCTGCCCACCTTCACCGACCGCAGCATGAAGTTGCGGTCCTCAGGTGGCATGTTCGCGTCGTTGACGAAGCGCACCTCAATCCGGTGCTCACCCGCCGTCAATCTCACCGGCATGGTGCGAGACTGCCAGTCGGCCGTGGTACTCAAGTGTCCCACGGCCTTGCCGTCCACAATCACCGCCGCCAGAGCGTAAACTTCCTGGCACTTCGTCCCGCAAGCCTCGATGCTCAAGAGGTACTCGCCATCCTCTGGGGCCCTGAAGACCACCCAGGCTGAGCCCACGGTCGCCATCAGCACCTGCTCGGTCTCGCGCCGGACGATTCCACCCTCGACCTCCATGTCGCCCGGACCAAAGCTCTGCAGGGGCTCGAACTCCACGTCCAAGCCGACCGCGCCCTCGGCCACATCACCGGCCACCGGCTGGGTCTGCCAGCTTGGCCCAGGCATTCGTTCCCCTATCCAGTAGAGGTCCTCCCGGGTGATGGCCTGCACCAGCGGGTCGTCGCCCTCACTTCTGCCGGCGGGCCCTGTGAAGGGATCCACGCTCAACTTCATGGCTGCCCAGTCCCCGACAGCTGTCACCAATTCGGACGTTGGCCTGTCAACCAGCAAGTTTCCACCGTGGCGCACCCACTGGGCCAAGGCGGCAAGGTCAGCCTGTCCGCCTGGCGCGAGCAGAGCGACGTGGACCTGCCCGAGCGCCGCGGCATCCAGCGCGTCGCGCCGATAGCTCACCCCTGTGTCCTCCAGGGCTTGGTGGTAGGACGAGTCGCCGCCAGCTACCAATACCTGCGTCGCTTCGCCCGAGTACCCGGCAGCTCTGAGAAGTAGCCGGTTGAGTAACTCGGCCGCCAGGGGTTCCTCCCCGAAGCGGGCTACCAGGGGCATCTGGCACAGCAGGTACAGGCCCTTGCCGCGTGCCCCCTCCATCAGGGCGCAGCGGCTGATACCGTCGGGGTGTCCCGCTACGACTAGGGACTTCCAGCCGCCCTGCGTTGGCCGCACCAGCTCGCCCTCGGTGACGATGTGGTCAGGTTGCCAGAAGGAGAAGGCGTCCTCAGGCAGCCCCTTGAGCAGTTCGTGGCCGGGCATCTGGAGGAAGGCCATGGTCGACCGGACCCGGGAGTCCAACCGAACGGGTAGTAAGGCAGCAGGATAGGCCTTCTGCTGCAGCACGATGACACGTCCACCAGAGGCCACATAGCGCTGCAAGGCCTTGGCCTGCGCCAGCGTGCCCCAGGGGTCCTCGTCCGCACGAGCCGCCAACCCTCCCTCTCCCACGATCAGCACGCTTCCGGCCTCGCCCACGAAGCCCGATAGCGACGCCACCGACCTGAACGAGACCCCTTGCTCGCCCAGTAGCCGGGCCGTTGCGCCCACCGGGTCATATAGGTAGACAGGCACCTCGGGTTTGCGAAGTCTCACCCGGCCAAAGACCACAAAGGGCCTTTCGTCGCGAAAGCGCACTCGCCCCGCCTGCTCGATCACTAGGCGAAAGACGCCGTCGGCGATCCCGGTGACGGCCGGGGCGACAAAGGACACCTCCTGGTCCCTGTGTTCGCCGGGTTGCAGATCAATCCCCAAGCCGCCTTCGGCCAGGGCCTTGCCGCCCGCCGACAGCTCCCAGCCCAGCGTTCCTCTTACGGGCTCCGGTGTATCGTTGAAGATCTCCAAGTGCCGCGTCACTTTAGCGCCTGAGTAGGCCCGGCGTGTCTCCTCTCGCACATAGGCCGCCAGGGGCTGCATGGCGTAGGCCTGCCCGGCCATCATGGGGTTGTCCTCGAGCGTCAGGGGCCCACCCTCGAATAGAGTCCACGGGCAGATGCCGCTGACTTCGTAGTGCCGGTACGCGACCGTCTGCCACCGCCAGACTCGGGCCTTGGCCAGCCGCCGCGCGTTGTCGATGCTTATGTATGCCTCGTCGCCGCAAATCAGGGTGTAGCCCTCGGGCGTGTCTTCGGGCCACCACAGATACTCGCCAATGTAGAGAGGCTTTTTGCGGTCCCACTGAAACTCTTCGGTCGGCCAAAACATGCGCCCACTACCGATCTTCCGTGGCTCGTCCATCCAGTAGGCTTCTGTTGGCCACTCGCGATAGCTCGGGGGCTCGTGGGGGTAGTGGATGCCCACCACGTCCGCTACACCGCCCGGGTCGCCGTCCGATTCGTACATGATGGGCCTGGTGGCATCGGTGCGTTTGACCAGTCGCCCTAGGTCTGCCAGACGCTTTTCGTAGGGCGAGCCAGCAGTGGCCCTGGTGCCAAAGAACTCGTTCTCAAGGCTCCACAAGACCACCGAGGGATGGTTGCGTAGCGCCCTGACCATTCCCACCAGGTGGTCGCCCCAGTTTTGCCAGAACTTGGGGTCGTCCAGCCGATAGGTCGTGTCATCGTTCCATACCGCGCCCTCAGGGACCATCATCAGTCCGATTTCGTCGGCGACGTCGTACCAGATCTGCCGCCAGGGTTGGGTATGGGTCCGGAAGGCGACACAATTAGCTTTCTTGATACTTCTCAGCACCTCGGCCACTTCGTCATGCGTGGTGGCTGCCAGGGGCCAGGTGGAAGTCGCGAGCAGGTGGCGACGCACACCGTTGAGGAAGAATTCGTGGCCCTTGACGGTGAACTGGCGGAATCCGAAACGGTCGGCACGGCGGTCCTGGCTGGAGGGCCCCTGTAGCCTCGTCTCTAGCAGATATAGCTTGGGACTCTCGGGCGACCACAGCTTCACTTTGTCCGTTGGCCACTCCGCCGAGAGTTCAAGCTTCTGCATCCTGCCACCGGGCGCAAGGGTCACCTTCTTGGACGGGAGGACGAGCATCTGGACTGACCCATCCATCACCGAGGCGGAGAGCGTCACTTCCACACTCTGGTCGCTCTGGTTGACCAGCTCGTAGTAAACTGTCAGCCGCTTTTTGCCCACGTCCGTGATGATGAAGGCGTCCCGGACGTGAGCGTCGGGCACTGCGTAAGCAACCACGTCGTCCCACGGCCCGAAGTAATTGTAGCGCCCACCTATGGGGTACACCACGCGATCGCGCGGCACACTGCGCAGGGCGTTCCACTCGACCCGTACCGGGAACTCGACCGGATCACCCCTGAACAGTGCTGTCCAGTCAGTAGCGTGAATCATCACCTCATTGGGCTCGCCGGGGCGGACAGCCGCCGTGATGTCGAACTCGCAGGGCTCGTAGCCGCCGAAGTGCTCGCCAACCTTCTGGCCGTTCACATAGAGCACGGGGCAGAATCGTGCCCCCTGTAGCACCATCTTGACGCGCTTTCCGGCCCACGCCGCCGGAGCGTCGAAGCTGCGACGCCACCACGCCGCCTCGTAGCGAAACCCGGTCACGAGGCCGGGTACCTGGACCGGAGTCCAACCCTCCCCAGGTGGCGCCTGGACCGCGGCTGGGGTCCGCGCCATTTCCCACGAGCCGTTGAGGTCGGCGGTTGGCCGCGGCACCCAAGCGTGGGCTGCCCCGACGAAGGCAACTAGCGTCACAAAAAAGTAGGCCATGTGCATTTCCCGTCCTCCTCTTGAGCCGTGTTCCGGGAGATGATGGAGGGAGTCCAGTCACCCCACGGAGCCTTGGCCTTTCCCCGGTCACACGGGCTCCAACGCCCTGCTCTCATGCACGCCTGGGCACGCGCCATTGGAGCCACCACCGCGAGTCCTCCGGCGGCGGCTCCTGGCCCTCGCTTAGGTCCTGCATCGAGCGGAATTCCGGCACCCGCGGCCTCACGTCTTCCTCCCAAATCCGCTCGATATCGTCATAGGTGAGCGCCTGTCGGCCGGCCGGGGGCTCCCGGTACGCCTCCAGCAGCTCCTGCGCCACGGTGCCCAAGTTCTCTGCGACTTCCGCCACAAGCGCTTCGCCCAGTCGCCGGTCGGACTCATAGGCGTTCG
>JAKORR010000362.1 GCA_029777735.1 Armatimonadota bacterium
AGGGGTTTACAACCCGAAGGCCTTCATCCCCCACGCGGCGTCACTGCGTCGGGCTTTCGCCCATTGCGCAAGATTCCCCGATGCTAGCTCCCGTAGGAGCCGGGACCATGTCTCAGTCCCCGTGTGGCCGATTACCCTCTCAGGCCGGCTACCCGTCGTCGCCTTGGTAGGCCGTTACCCTACCAACTAGCTGATGGGCCGCGGACCCATCCTCAGGCGGCCCGAAGACCTTTGCTGGCCCTTCCTACGAAGAACCAGGTTATGGGGAATTACCCGGGATTTCCCCCGGCTAGGCCCCACCCAAGGGTAGGTTATCCACGTGTTACTCACCAGTTTGCCGCTGAGCCCACTCGGTGAATGACCGAAGTCATCCGAATGAATGAGCCCCGCTCGACTCGCATTCGTTAGGTGCGCCGCAAGCGTTCGTCCTGAGCCAGGATCAAACTCTCCGTTAGAAGGCTCATCGCCTCTCACCACCCGAAGGCAGTGAGGACGGAAAGTTCAAACGCGCAAGACTGATCGTCTCTTCCTCACACGCTATTTAGTTGCCAAGGATCACTGTGGCCATTACTGGCGAGAATAGAGTATACACAGACTCCTTGCTCTTGTCAAGGCCCTCTGCGAAGCTTTTTTTCCGCAGAACGCGCGTTACTATACCAAGCCCTTCGCCCAGTGTCAACCTATCCGAGAATCTTTTTTTGAGGGCCTTTGGGGGCGGTGAAGCGGACCTCTTCCCCTTCAGCCAACCCCACCACCCCCCCTGCGCGATTAGCTGTCGCCCGCTCTCCTTCGCCACCGGTCCTGGTGCTGAACGAGCGTTCAGCTTCTCTCAGCTTCTCTCGGAGGCTGCCCAACCCAGCTGCCCACGCCGCGCCACTGCACGTGGGGGCCAGCCGCCGCGGCGCCCATCACAGTTTCTCCTCGACCTCGCGCAGACGCTCGGCAAGCTGGGCATTGGCCAGCGCCATGGTCAGTTCACCCCGCGTCCGCTCCACGGCGCCGCGCGCCTGGTCGGCTCGGCTGCGAAGACCTCCCGTCACTGCGTCGGGAAGATCGAAGACCATGACACTGTGGTAGATGTCTTCCATGAGCGCTAGGTAATCCTCCGCCTCGGCGGTACGCCCCAGACGAATCAGGTCCAGGCAGTGACGGCGCATCTCGCCCACAACCTCCGCCAGACCGTTGATCCAGGCCACCGGGTGTGCGCCGAGATCTTCTGCCGTCGGCGTCGTCTCGTTTGCGATGGCGGCGATGACCAACGCCGCCTCGCAGTATTCCTTCTCTGCGTCCAGGACAAACCGGGCAAAGCGCAACAAGCCGAAAGGATCGGCTGTAGTCAGCATCTTGCACACCAGCGACCGGGTCTCTGCCAGTTGCCCGCGGGCCGCCTCCAGATCGCCGCGGTGGACGTGTTTGATGGCTGTCGAGGAGGAGCGAATCACTTCGCGGGACAGGCGCAGGACGTCCTCCCGCGCCTCGTCCAGCTCGCCTAGCTCCGCCGCAAGGTCGCGAACAATGTCTTCCAAGCCTTGTAGCAGCGCAATCACCTCCAGGGGAATTCCTAGGCTGCCGCAGACTGCTCCTGCGGCGCGCAGGTGGGTTCGGTGGGCCTAC
This sequence comes from Armatimonadota bacterium, assembly GCA_029777735.1. GTDB lineage: Bacteria > Armatimonadota > Zipacnadia > Zipacnadales > FEN-943 > JAKORR01. The sequence continues at coordinate 1,615 of JAKORR010000362.1, forward strand.
CCGGTCGCCCGACCCCGGGCCGCCTCCCAGCCCACGTGGAGCGCTCGGGTGTTCACCTCGGCATAGACCTGGGCGCGCTCGCTCAAACCTTGCGTCATCACGCCGATGAAGTGCTCCAGCGTGAAGATCGGACGCAGGGCCAACAGCGCCCCCACCATCACCATGTTCGCCGCCCGTTCGCCACCCGCGTCGCGCGCCAGGTCCGTAGCTGCGATTCCCACCACGGTGATGCCAGGCGGCGCCTCCCACGATGGCGCAAGCGAGGTGTTGATCAGCGCCAGGGCCCCCTCGGCGGCGCGGGGCAGGTAGCTCTGAACCGAGTGCGCGTCCATCAGCACCAAATTGTGTGGCCGGCCGACAACGAAGCTGCCCGTAGGGCCGTCCGACACGACCAGCGTGAAGGTCGTCTCTCCACCGCGCACCTCAGGCATGTAGGCCGGCATGCCGGCGCCCTGAAGGCCGGCCTTCACGGCCGCCTCCAGGAGCAACTGACCCATCAGCAGCACACCCTGTCCCCCAAGCCCCGAGAGGAAAAGGTCCTCCCGCATTACTCTTCACCGCCCGCCGAGCCGCGCCAGTCGACGTACTCGCCCAGAGGATAGTAAGGCACCATGGCCTGCTCAAGGTGCTTCAAAGCCTCCAGAGGCGACTTGTGCCAGAAGGTCGGGCAGATACTCAGCAGCTCGACAAGGGCGAAGCCGGCACCTTCAAGCTGGGCCTCGAAGGCCTTGTGGATAGCCTTGCGAGCCGCCCGCACCTGCCTGGGCGCGCCCAAAGCCCTCCGGGCCAGATAGGCCACGCCCTCTACCTCTCGCAGCAGCTCGCAGACCCGTAGCGGGTGGCCGCCCTGTTCGACCGACCGGCCGCGCGGCGTGGTTGTCGTCACCTGGCCAGGTAGGGATGTGGGGGCCATCTGCCCCTGAGTCATGCCGAACACAGCGTTGTTGATGAAAATAACCGTGATATTCTCCGCACGCGCAGCGGCATGAATCACCTCAGCCAGACCTATGGAGGCGAGGTCGCCGTCGCCCTGGTAGGTGAAAACCACGGAGTCCGGGCGCACACGCTTGATTCCTGTGGCCACAGCCGGGGCGCGTCCGTGGGCTGCCTGGACGCAGTCACAGTTGAAGTACTCATAGGCATAGACCGAACAGCCCACACTGGCCACGGCCACCGTCCTCTCGCGCACGCCCAGCTCGTCCAGCACCTCGGCGACGAGCCGGTGGGCCGTGCCGTGAGTGCAGGCCGGGCAGTAGCGCATGGGCGTTTCGGTCAGGGATTCGGGCCGCGTGTAGAGGGGTTCAAGTTCCCTCAAATCGGCTTCATTCACTGCAGACATAAGCAGGCACCTCGTATCAAGACCACCAACCGCCCGGAAGCTAGCCTTGGGTTGCCATCATCGCTACCAGCCTATCGGCCACTTCCTCCGGATAGAGGAGCTGACCGCCTGCGCGCCCGAAGAACTCCACCTCGCATCGTCCCGCGGCTGCCAGACGCACGTCCTCGATCATCTGCCCCAGGCTCAGCTCGAGGACTAAAATCTTCCTGACGCGTCCGGCCCACTCGCCCAAGGGCGCGTAGGGGAAGGGCACCAAGCTGATGGGCCGGAAGAGCCGGGCCGCCACCCCTCGCTCGGCGGCCCACTCGATCGCCGTCTCGGCTACGCGGGCCGTGACGCCATAGGCGCAGACCAGAATCGCAGGCTCGGCGCTGCCCGTCTCCTGCCATAGGGTAAGGTCAGCGCTCGCCTGCTTCAGGCGCTCGGCGATCCGCAGGTTCACCTGCTCCATGACGTCAGGCTGAACCCACAGGGAGTTCACGATGCGCCGTTCACGGCCCTGCAGGCCGCCTCCCACGGCCCACTCGTGCTCAAGGGCTACGGTCTTGCCCCGGAGCCGCACCTGGCAAGGCTCCGCCACTTGGGCCAGAGCCGCATCGCCGAGAATCGTCACGGGTAGACGGTAGCGGGCCGCGATGTCGAAGGCCTCCGCCGTCCAGTCGTGAATCTCCTGGACGGAGTAGGGAGCAAACACAAGCGATCGACCGTCGCCGTGGCCCAGGCCGCGGGTGCTCATCCAGTAGTCGGACTGCGCCGGCGCGATGTTGCCCAGGCCTGGCCCGCCCCGGACCATGTTGACCAACACACAGGGCAGCTCACAGCCGACTAGATACGACAGTCCCTCCTGCATCAGTGAGATGCCCGGCGAGCTGGAGCTAGTCATTGGGATCGTGCCTGCGGCCGCAGCACCGATGACCATGTTGATGGCCGCGACCTCGCTCTCCGCCTGTAGGTACACACCCCCCACCTCCGGCAGGTGCCGCGCCATATACTCGGGAATCTGGTTTTGGGGGGTGATGGGATAGCCAAAGAAGTACCGGCAGCCGCCGGCTATGGCCCCCTCCGCACAGGCCTCGTTACCCTTCAGAAGAACGGCCTCACGCGTTGATTCACTCAAGCCTTGTCACCCTCTGGCCGCACAACGCGGCGGCGGAAGAGCTCAATGGCTGCTTCGGGGCACATGATGGTGCAGGCCTGGCATCCAATGCACTTCTCGGCAGCCTTGAACTTCACGGGATGGTACCCCAGGCGGTTCAAATCCCTGACCAACTCCAGGCAGTTGCGGGGACAGAACTCGATACACAGCCCGCAGCCCTTGCACCGATCCGCGTCTATCAATACGACGAACTTCTGTGAGTTCATCCTGCCCTCTCCCCGGCGGCACGCCGCTCGCCTTCGGCCTCAGCGAGCAGCTGCTCTGCATGTTTCCTGGCAGATTCCTGGTCACGCCGTCCGCCAAGCATCCGCGCGAGCTCCTCGATCCGCTCCTCGTCTTGGAGAAGCCTAACGACGACCGTCGCCCGTTTGCGGCTGATGTGGCGATCGACGGTGAAGTGCTGCGCGGCGCGACTAGCCAGCTGGGGCAGGTGGGTCACACACAAAACCTGGGCTTTCTGCCCCAGCTGCTGTAGCTTGCGCCCTACCGCATGAGCCGTCAACCCGCCGATGCCAACGTCCACCTCGTCGAAGACAAGGGTCGGAATGTCGGCTCCTCGGGCGCAGACGGTCTTGAAAACGAGCATCAGGCGTGACAATTCGCCTCCCGAAGCGACCTGGCTGAGAGGCCTCGGATCATCGCCACCGGCCGCGTCGAAGAGAAAACGGACGCGCTCCACGCCCTCGGGACCGGCGGCGTAGGTGCGGCCGTCGGACAGTGGCAGGCCCGAGGCGTCCTCTTGGCGCTGGAAGTCGACCTTGAAGGCTGCCTGGCCCATGCCCAGATTGCCCAACTCGCGGCGCACCACTTCAGTCAGCCGCCGCGCGTGCTTCTGCCGCTGTCGGGAAAGCTCCTCAGCGGCTTCACCGGCCTGGGCACGCAGGGCCTGTACCTCCTGCTCCAGCTCCTCGGCCCGCTCCTGGCTGTTTTCGAGGGACGACAGCTCCGTCTGCGCACGCTTCAGATGCGCCAGAATCTCCTCCACCGTGTCTCCATACTTGCGCTTGAGACGCTGAATCTCCACCAAGCGGCTTTCGACCTCTTCGAGACGCTGGGGTTCGAATTCGAGCAGCTCAGCATGATCGTCTAGGCTGCGCAGAGCCTCCGCAGCATTGATAGCCGCCTGCTCCACCTGTCGTGCCAACTCCGCCAGACGGCTGTCGTACTGAGCGGCGGACTGCAGGTCGCGTGCGGCCTGGCCAAGAAGGTCTGTGGCGCCCGGCCTTCCGTCGCCCGCCAAGGCCCGACGCGCCGACGCCACCGCCTCTGTGATGCGTTCGCTGTTCTGCAGACGCGAGCGTTCCTCGCGCAGCTCTTCCTCCTCGCCGGGATGCAGTCCGGCCTCGCAAATCTCCCTCACCTGGAAGCGCAGCAAGTCCTCGCGTTGAGCACGATCGCGCTCAGCCTGGCACAACTCCGTCAGTTGCCGCAGCACGTCCTGGAGCCGGTCCCACAGTTCCCGATACCGCCCGGCAGCCTCGCGGAGGTCGCTCCCACCGAACTCGTCGAGAAAGCGCAAATGCACGCGGTCGTGGATGAGGGCCTGGTGCTCATGCTGGCCGTGGATGTCCACGAGGTACTGGGTGACGTCTTGGACGAGGGCCTGAGTGGCAGAGCGACCGTTGATCCAATAGCGGCTGCGGTCGGCGCCTAACACCCGCGTGACGATCACCAGATCGCCGTCCCGGTCAATGCCCGACTCGTCAAGCAGAGCGAGAGCGCGGGGTGCGTCGGCAGCATCAAAGACGGTCTCCACCCGAGCCGACTGCTCGCCGGGTCGGATGACCTCGGCCCCCAGGCGTTCGCCGAGGGCCGCGCCGAGAGCCTCGATGATGATGGACTTGCCGGCCCCCGTCTCACCCGTCAGTACGGTGAAGCCGGGCGCCAGTTCAAGGTGAAGCTTGTCGATGATGGCGAAGTTCTCGACGGAAAGCTCGCGCAGCATGGCTACCGACGCGGCCTGTTACCGCGGCGCATCCCAGTTGAGTTTCTCCCGCAGGCGGTCGTAGAAGCCCACCTCCGCGATACGGATCAACCGGGCAGTGCACCGGGCGCGCTGAACCACCACACCCTCGCCGATCCCCACTCGGCGACTGCCCTGCCCGTCCGCCACGACGGCGATGTCCTCGTCGGGCTTACCCGGGCGGCGCTCAACCCACAGTCGGACGCGACTCGAAGGATCTATCACCACAGGACGGCTGTAGAGCGTGTGGGGACAGATTGCGACCAGGCTGAGGCAGTCCACGCGGGGATCAATGATAGGGCCGCCGGCAGACAGGCTATAGGCTGTCGAGCCGGTAGGAGTGGCGATTATCACGCCGTCAGCTGCGTAGGTCGCCATCTGGCTGCCGTCTACCTCGCAGTGGACCCAAATAAGGTGGCGGTGGGCTACCTTGGCCAGCACTATCTCGTTGAGGGCGAGTAGCTCACCCTCACAAGAGCCAAGGGCCTCCTCCGCCGTGGCGGTGAGCATCATCCGCTCCTCGATGCTATATCTGCCCTCGATCAGGTCGGCCAGATGGTCCAGAACCACCTGCGGAGATTGGTCGGCCAGGAATCCGAAGCTTCCCAGATCTATGCCCAGCACAGGAGTCCCCGCGGGTGCAACTTCGCGCGCCACGCCCAGCAGGGTGCCATCGCCGCCCAGGGTAATGACCGCCTTGGCGCCGAGAACGAAGGCGCGGTCACCACACTCGGCTTCGGGTACCTCAGCGGCAGAGACTTCCTCGACGCGTAACTCAACGCCGCGCCGCAACAGCTCGCGGGCGAAGGTCTGGAGGACCTGCCTTACCTGGGGCTTGCCAACCTGGGCCACCAGGCCGATGACGGGCAGTGGCTCAGGCATGGCTATCCGGTCCCAGGCTGCACCTGTGCACCCTTCCCCTCAAGCCTCTCGAGATTGCGGCGTGCCGGCTCGTAGTTGGGATCCACCTGAAGCGCCTTCTCATACTGAATCTTCGCCAGGTCGTCCTTGCCCTGCCGCTCGTAGGCCACGCCCAGGTTATTCAGCGCATAGACAAAGCGCGGGTTGAGCTTGAGGGCCTCGCTGAAGTGGTGAACCGCCTCCACCAGATTGTTGCGCCGCATGTAGATGAGACCCGCGTTGTTGTGAGCCTCGGGGTTGTCCGGAGCTAGGGCCAGAGCTCGTAGGTACTCGCGTAGCGCCTCGTCATCCAACCCGCGGTCGTAGTTGGCATTGGCATAGCCTAGGTGGGCTGGAGCACTCTTCGGGAACTTCTCGGCCGCCTTCTTCCATTGCTCGAGGGCCTCGTCGCTCTTGCCCGCCTTCTCCAGCGCGAGGGCTAGGTTGACGTGCGCAATCTCCATGTCGGGGTTGGCGGCCACAGCTAGG
>JAKORR010000363.1 GCA_029777735.1 Armatimonadota bacterium
CGACTACACGGGCCAGGCGTTCGGCTTCGCCCGCTCCTTCGAGCAGGTGGCGCGGGAGGTGTCGGTGGAAGCGGGCCAGCCCATCTACGCTTGCGGGGGCTCGGACGTGTGGGCGGAGGCGGCGGACGTCGCGGGAAGGCTCGGGCTTCCGTGCTCCGCGCTGATCACGGAGGTGAAGGGGAATTGGCAATGTGATTCCCATTTCCCCTTCGACTTCCGCTCCTCCAACTGGTTGACGGTCCACGAAGGCCAGTGGCAAAAAGAGAACGGCGTGACGCACCGCTTTTGCGTCTTTTGTGATAAGATGTAGTCTGAAGTCAGACGAGTAAAACGGGAGTGAAGGAATGAGCGCGGAACTGAGGACAGCAGCGAGAGCTGCTACCGTGAAGATGCTGGAGCTGTCGACTCGCTTGCGGGCCACAGCTGGGTCGATGGTCGGAACCTCCGGCGCGTGCCGGAAGGCTGCCGACGAACTTGAGAGCGAGGCCGCAGACCTCCTCGCCGCCCTGGGTCAATCCGCGCACGGACCCGAGGTGCGAACAAGCGCGGGAGCGAAGGAGGCCTGACGTGGCCGCAACCAAACCGAAGGCGGGAGCGAAGCCCGCAAGCAAGGCCCCGCCCAAGAAGGCGGAACCTGCCAAGCGCAGGAGCAAAGCGGACGAGGAGCTGGATGCGCTCGCCAAGCAGGGAGTCAAGACCGAGGAGGGCACCGGACCCACGGCAGCCGAGAAGGCTGCGACCGCGGGGATCAAGCTTCCGAAGTCGCTCGGCCTCTGCGTGGACCTCTACAAGGAGCTGCAGACGGCGCGCCTCGACAAGCAGAAGGAGGTGGACGCGATCGAGAAGCGGGAGAAGATCGTGAAGGCCTTCATCCTCGAGTCGCTGGCGTCCGGCGCGGAGCGCGGGGCGGTCGGCAAGTTCTATCAGGCCGTGAGCGTGCCCAAGTCGCGTCCCGAGCTTGAGGACCAGGCGAAGTTCTACGCCCACATCAAGAAGACCGGCGAGTTCGAGCTCCTCAACAAGGCGCTCAACAAGGCGGCCATCAGCGAGCGGTGGGAGGCCGGCAAGACCGTTCCCGGCGTCGCGCAGTTCACCTACTACGACCTCAGCGTCACCAAGATCAAGTAGTCCAACCCCAACCAACCTGACAAGGAGCCTACATGGCGACCAGGAAAGCAGCAGAGAAGGCAGCACCCGCGAAGGAGAAGAAGCCGCGGGCTGCCAGCACCACCCAGCTCAACAGCTACGACGAGGAACTGGCAGCGCTTGCCGCGCAGGGTGTCAAAACCGAGGCCAACGTCGGTGGCACCAACGACAAGATCAGCACCAAGGGCGGATCGTTCTCCTACCAGGGACAGGACCTCGGCGATACGCTGCGGGTCGTGGTGCTCGACCACGCCTGCGAGAATGCCTACTACGCCGAGCGCTACGACGCCAACAATCCCCAACCGCCCGACTGCTACGCCCTCGGCCGCGAGGAGAAGGAGCTCGCGCCGCACGAGAAGGCTGAGGATCCGCAGAGCGAGGCCTGCGAGGGCTGCGAGATGAACGAGTTCGGCACCGCTGATGGCGGCAAGGGCGACGGCAAGGCCTGCAAGAACACCCGCCGCATCCTCGTCATGCTCGAGGAATCGCTGGATGACATCAGTGAAGCGACCATCGCCGTGCTGCAGCCGCCTCCGACCAGCGTCAAGTACTGGGGCGCCTACGTCAAGCAGCTGAACAACCTCACCAAGCGTCCGCCCATCTGCTTCGTGACCGAGGTGACCCTTCACCAGCACAAGGAGAACCAGTTTGAAATGAAGTTCAAGTCCGTGGGCGAGGTCGACCGCAAGCAGCTCGGCCAGCTCCTCGAGCGGCGCCGCATGGTGGAGTCCCGCCTCTTCGAGCCCTACGGCCCGAAGGTGGTCCGCGAGCAGAGCAACAAGAGCCGCAAGTTCGCCAAGAAGGCAGCGCCGGCCAAGAAGGCTGCGCCTGCCAAGAAGCCCGCCTCCCGTCGCTAGACGGAGGACCAGCCGGTCGAGGGCGCCAAGCTGCCCCAGGTAAGATCGGATGAGCCAGGCGACAGCGGATTCCGCCCCGCGTGCCGTCGAACCGACGCCAAGCTGTTCCACACCACAAGGCGGAGAGAAGGAGCTACCAGTGAAGGCCTACATCGCAACCGACAAGGAGGGCAACGTGCTCGGCTGGGCGCCGACGCAAGCCCTCGCTCGCGCGAAGAAGAAGGACACCGGCGCGAAGAACTGGGAGGAGGTCGAGGTTCCCACGTCCAAGCCCGAGCTGATCGCGTTCCTCGAGCGCAACCTCACCAAGTCCGTCGCCGAAGCCGCCAACGGCGCGTGCGTCGTCAAGTTCTAACCACCAGCCACGGGGCGATCCCCGGGCACACCACAAGGAGCCACAAGATGGCCGTCAACGAGAAGCTCAAGGCCGCGAAGGCCGCGAAGAAGGAGGCCGACAAGGCCGTCACCCAGCTGAAGCGCGAGGTTGCCAGCGTGACCAAGAAGCTCGCCAGCGCCGAAGCCAAGGCCAAGAAGGCCGCCAGCAAGGTGGAGAAGTACAGCTAGACCTGCAGGACACGGCAGCCGCGCCCTTGGGATTGTCCCTCGGGCGTGGCTCGGGCCGGGAGTCCGGACGCGTAACCGGCCGCCAGAAGCTGTGGGAGAGCAGACCTGGGTGAAGCGCAGTCCGGAGCCGCGAGAGCGGAGCAAGAGAACGGGAGGCGGGATGAGAGCACCGACTGTAGGCACAGTGGACTTCGAAACGAAGCGCATTCAAGACAGGCCGCGCTACCCACCGGAACCAGTGGGCGTGAGCATCCAGATGCCAGGTGAGCGCAAGACACGCTACTATGCCTGGGGACACCCCACGGACAACAACTGCACCCTCGCCGAGGGCAAGCGCGCCGTGCAGGCGGCTTGGAAGAGCGGTCACCCGCTGCTGTTCCAGAACGGCAAGTTCGACGTCGACGTCGCCGAGACCTGGATGGGCGTGAAGCCGCTTCCCTGGGACATGCTGCACGACACCATGTTCCTGCTGTTCTTCGACGATCCGCACGCGCCGAACCACTCCCTGAAGCCAAGCGCGAAGCGCATCCTTGGCATGGAGCCAGAGGAGCGGGACGCGGTGGCCGAGTGGCTGGTCGAGCACCAGGGAGAGCTGCGGGCCGACGGGCTACTGCCCATGGACGAGCGGATCACCATGAAGAACTTCGGCGCGTGGATCAGCCTGGCGCCGGGAGGGCTGGTTGGGAAGTACGCCGACGGCGACGTGGTGCGGACGCTGAAGCTCTTCAAGAAGCTCTACCCCGAGGTGTGCGGCACGCGCGGCATGCTCGAGGCTTACGACCGCGAGCGCCGCCTGATGCCCAAGCTGCTCGACAACGAGCGGCAGGGCGTGCGCGCGGACCTGAAGCGCCTGGAGGCCGACTGCCGCGCCTACGAGCGCGCGCAGGCCACCGTGGACCAGTGGCTGCTGAAGAAGCTGCGCAGGGACATCAACCTCGACTCCGATGACGAGCTGCTCGACGCGCTGGTGAGCGCCAAGCTCGTGGACGAGGGGAAGCTGCTGTGGACCTCCGGCGGAAAGAAGGGCGTGCCGAAGCCGTCCGCCTCCAAGGACAGCCTCGAGGCGGCGGTGAAGGACCCGCGCGTGCTGTCCACCCTACAGTACCGCTCCAAGCTCGGAACCTTCTACGGGACGTTCCTGAAGCCCTGGCGGGACGAGGCGCGCGAGACCGGCGGCATCGTGCACCCCGCTTGGAACCAGGTCAAGCAGCGCGAGTGGAGCGGGGACGCTGGAGCGCGCACTGGCCGCATGAGCGCCTCGCGCTTCATGAACGCGCCCAAGGAGGTGGCCGAGAAGGACCCGGACCAGAAGGGCTACCACCACCCGTCCCACATCAAGGACCTGCCTCCGCTGCCGTTCGTCCGGAACTACCTGCTGCCGGACCCCGGCGACCTCTGGGGCAAGCGCGACTACTCGCAGCAGGAGTTCCGCATCCTCGCCCACTACGAGGACGGCGAGCTGCTCCGCAGGTTCAAAGAGAACCCGAAGATGGACGTCCACGTGCTGGTGGCCTCGATCCTCTTCGACAAGGATACTGCGAAGGTCACCCCGGACGAGCGCGACATCGCGAAGACCATCGGCTTCGGCCTGCTCTACGGCCTCGGCGCCGCCAAGATGGCCGCCAAGCTCCGCAGGTCCGAGGGAGAGGCTCGCGAGCTGAAGAGCCAGTACATGCGCGCGCTGCCAGGCATCAAGGACCTGCAGAGCGGCATCAAGGACCTCGTGCGGGCGAACGAGCCCATCTGCACGTGGGGAGGCCGCGAGTACTTCTGCGAGCCGCCCAAGCAGGAGCGCGGCTACATGCGCACCTTCGAGTACAAGCTCCTCAACTACCTGATCCAGGGAAGCGCCGCGGACTGCACGAAGCAGGCCATCATCAACTACGATGAGCACCCCAAGCGCAAGGCCAGGTTCCTTCTCACGGTGCACGACGAGCTCAACATCTCCGTCAACCCGAAGCTCCTCAAGCAGGAAATGAAGGTGCTGGAGGAGAGTATGCTCGACGTCGCCTTCTCAGTCCCGATGCTCAGCGACGGCAAGTCCGGCAAATGCTGGGGCCAGCTCACCAAGCTCTAAACCACAAGGAGGCTTCGTGCCAACCAAGAAAGCTCCACTCAAACCAGCCGCCAAGCCCGTGAAGCGCACGCCGCGAGCCAAGCCCGTTGTCAAGGCCAGTCCCATCCCGCCGGTGCCGGCCAAGCGCCTCGCGCCCGTTGCCGTCAAGCGCATCACGGCGTGGAGCTACAGCCGCTACAGCGACTACCGCCGGTGCCCGTTCTACGCCAAGTGCAAGTTCGTCGACAAGATGAAGGAGCCCGACAACATGGCGCAGTCGCGTGGGACGGCTGTCCACAAGGCGGCAGAGTCTTACCTCCGCGGTGAGCAGCGCGTCATGCCTCCTGAGTTCAAGGCCTTCGCCAAGGAGCTGAAGCGCCTGCGGGACAGCAAAGCGCTCCCCGAGAAGCAGCTCGCCCTGACGGAGCACTTCGTCAAGGAGACGGGGTGGTTCGACTCTCCGGCGTGGGTGCGCGTGAAGCTCGATGCCCTGCTGTTTGTACCTGCTCCCAAGAAGAAGGGTGCCGTGAACGTCCTGGAAGTCTACGACTGGAAGACGGGCAAGCGCTATGAGCCGGACCACGACGAGCAGCTTGAACTCTACGCCATCGCGGGCTTCGTGCTCTACCCGGACGTGGACGAGGTGGTGGCCGAGGACTGGTACGTCGACAGCGGCAAGAAGGAGTCGAAGACGTTCCACCGCTCGGAGCTGCCCAAGCTGATCAAGACCTGGGAGGCGCGCGTGAAGCCCATGCTCACCGACACAACCTTCGTACCGCGCCCCAATGACAAGTGCCACTTCTGCCACTTCAGCAAGGCTAAAGGCGGACCTTGCAAGTTCTAGCGTCTGAGCATCTGTAGAAGCAGGAGCCTTCCAAGCAGCAATGGTATGCCATTGTCCATCTGGAGGAACCATGTTGGAGCCACACCGAATCGAAATCGGAGAACGCTACTCAGACGACAGTGGATGGAAGATGCGCGTCTGCGTGGACACCCACAAAAAAGAGGTCGAGATTACCGCCGATGGCAACTCCATGACCTGCACATTGGCGGACGCAGAGTGGATCATCCAGGCGATGTCGAAAGCCCTCGACACCGTTGACCCTCGCCGCTGATGTCCATCCTCCGCAGGGAGTCGCATTGAAACCCATCCACGACCTTGACGGGAACCCGATCAAGCCCCCGGTTAAGTGCCAACTATGTGGCAAGGAAAAGGGCCTGCACCGTGCCAGGACCCTGGAGTGCCCCGGTGGGATGCGGACCCGGATCGGATACACCAACTTCGGACCCGGCATCTTCACCCCACGCCAACCCAAGCCCCGCAAGGGCTGATGTCCACTACCGGAGGCATCCACATGGACGAATCCCGAATGATCCCCTGCATCGGTGTTGATGACCGCCAGCATGTTTGCCTGCCAGAAGCTGAGGTCTGCAAGTGCGGGATCGCCGTGAAGCGGAAGAAGTTCCTAAAGCACGACCACGAACTGTTTTCCTGCTACGCCTGCACCTACTGAATCTCTTGTCCATTATTTGCCTTACCTTACAAGGAGCTACCATGAGAAAGTTCATCTATTTCGAGAACGAGGAGGGCTGCATGTCACAGCACCACCTCCTGGAAGGTGAGCCCGTGCCGGTGCGCGGATGGATGCAGGACGAATGCAAGGAGGAGGACGCGGCCATCCTCGAGTGGCAGAAGACGGCCGCCCCTGGCGACTACGCCGACCACCGCCTTGGCACCATCGTCTGCGTCAGTGTTGAGGAGCATCGGGTGAACCCCATCCACAACCACCTGAACGTCACCGTCTGCGAGGACGCCTACGACGCGATGGCCAAGGGGCACACCTACCCGCCTCCCACCAAGCCGGTGGCCGTGGTGCGCGTCGTGGTGGTGAAGAAAGGCACGGAGGGAGGCAACTCCACTGTGGACTTCCTGCTGGAGGATGGCACCGGCCAACAGTTCATGTTCATGGTCACCGGTGCACTGCTCAAGGCGCTGCCAATCTGAGGAGGTTAGCATGTTCACACAGGGACCAACGGGACGCGCACGAGTGAGCAAAGGACTGGCGACAGCCTTGTCAGGTCACCAAGAACGTCAGCACGGCGACCGCACGGTTTGCTTCATTTGTGGGCTGAGCTGGGATACCAATGACCCATGTCCACCGGCGTGTGAGCCTCGTTCAGCAGCTGCGTGGTGCTCCATGTGCGGCTCGTCCAGGTTCGAGGTCAGGACTGCCAAGCAGCCCAATGGATTGAGCAGGACGTGCAAGGTGTGCCTCACGTGTGGCCACACCTGGGATCGCCTGGCAGTGCGCGAAAGGCCTGTCAAGCCGAAGCGTATTGGGCTACTGTCTGAGCTCGTCAGGTTCGTCCGGAGCGTCCTGCAATGAGGATAGATGAGCGTGCCCGTGTAGAGAACCCCGTGGTCCGTCTAGCTGACGATCTCGGGGTTCTGCATGCGAAGCGGCTCACTGCGGGACCATTCGGCAGACGCGGGTTGCAAGACCGTGAGTTCTACGTCGGCGGCGGCAAGCCACTGATCATCGAGTTCAAATCCCCTGGAGAGGACCTGGAACCTCTTCAGGTCTACTACTTCAACAGACTCAGGAGGCTAGGTTATGACGTCCACGTCATCGACGACCCGGAAGAAGGTAAGCGGCTCCTCAAAGCGCGCGTGGAAGCCGCGCAAGCAGCAGCTCGCGGGAGCAAAGTTCATCCTGAGCCAGGCGTGCGGGGTGCTGTGGGCAGACCTAGGCGTAGGTAAGACGTCCCTGACGCTGAAGGCCGTGGACTGCCTGCTGAAGGCTGGCCAGGTTCACCGTGTCTTGGTAGTGGCTCCTCTACGCCCCGCACAGTTGGTGTGGCCAGCGGAGAAGGACAAGTGGGACGACTTTCGGCACATGGACGTGGCCTTGCTGCATGGACCCAAGAAGGATGCTGTGCTGGCCGAGCGGCATGCGATAGACATCATCAATCCTGAGGGCATCGAATGGCTGTTCCGCATCAAGGAGGTACGGAAGCTGGTCAAGGTCCGGGACAAGGCTACTGGGTTGGTCATTGAGAAGATGAAGACGTTCCTCAAGCATGACCTGAAGTGGGCCAGGTCACTGGGCTACGACATGCTGGTGGTCGACGAGATTCCGATGTACAAGAGCGCAACCAGCCGCCGCTTCAAGGCCCTGAAGCCCCTCCTGGCGATCTTCTCGCGCCGCTACGGGTTGACAGGCACGCCAGCGACCAATGGCCTCATGGACCTGTTCGGTCAGGTCTATGTGGTTGACCAGGGCAGGACATTCGGTCAGTTCATCACTGGCTACCGCCGGGAGTACTTCACCTCCACCGGTTACGGCGGTTACACCTACGAGCTGCAGCCTGATGGCGAGAAGCGGATCTACAAGGCACTGAAGCCCATCGTGAAGCGCTTGGACAATGCCGAGTATCTGCGCGAGCTGCCTGAGCTGATCGACAACCGCCTAGACATCGATATGCCTCCCAAGGCACGCCAGATTTACCGCGAGATGGAGAAGACCTTCTTCACAGCCATCGATGAACGCGCCTTTGTGGCCGCCAACGCCGCGGTCGCCTCAGGAAAGTGCAGGCAGATCGCCAGCGGCGCGCTGTACCAGCAGTTCGAGGAGGGCCAAGTCAAGAAGAAGCGGTCCGAGGCTTGGACCGAGATTCACACGGAGAAGGTGGCCGCACTTGAAGAGGTGGTGGAGAGCCTGCAGGGAAAGCCGCTGCTGATCGCCTACGAGTTCGGCCACGAGCTCGAGCGCTTGCGCAAGGCATTCGGCAAGGACCTACCAGTCATCGCTGGTGGCACCACCTTCAAGCAGGCGAAGGCGATCGAGTCGGCGTGGAACAGAGGCGAGTTGCCGCTACTCGCTGGCCAGCCGCAGGCGATGGGCCATGGTCTCAACATGCAGGAGGCATGCTGCCATATTGCGTGGTTCACTCTCCCCTGGGACCTCGCCATGTACGACCAGTTGATCGGACGCGTGCGCCGTCAAGGTAATCCGCACAAGAGGATCTTCAACCACCTCGTGATCGCGAAGGGGACCATCGAGGAGGCGGTGCTTGAAGCGCTTGGCCTCAAGGGCACAGTGCAGCAGCGACTCCTCGCTGCACTCACCTCCTACCGCCGGAAACTCAAGGCCGCTTGAGAGAATGGAACGCGCACGCGCACGCGCACACGTAGGGGGCCCACGGATGCAGCAACCGCAAGCCTTTCGGGCCCCAAACAAGAAAATCTAAGCCGACTCAAAAAATTATTTTCAGGCGTAAGTCCAATGAATGCAAGGCTAGAAACCCGACTCAAAACTTTTCTCCCAATTGGGGGTGGCAACGCAGGGTGACAGGCGTATAATTTTTTGTGTGAGGCACGGGAGCCTCAAGACAAAAGGACGGATGAGATGAACAGGCAACAGCGTCTCGAAAAAATCTACGAGGTGCTCCAGCGCACCATTCACAGTTGCGTCGAGCCCACTGACTGGTCCGTCATCATGGACGCAGTGAAGAAGGAGCTCACCATCAAGAATTGGATGGAAGTCCGTGGAGTGCTGCAGTTCATGCTCAATCAAGGCATGATCGAACGCTGCGGCGGCGTGCATCGTGAGGAGTATCGTAACACTGCGCGCCACTTCATCTGCACTGACGGCATGAGTGACGAAGACATCGTTGACGCCCTGAGTTAAGGAGAAATCATGGAAACTTTCAAGCTCGAACAGCGCCTTGTCGTGTCTCATGCCAATGGTGGTCCAGAGTTCAGTGCTGAGACTCGCCCCACTGAAGACATTGGCCTCGTGGACGTCCATGTTCCCATGGACTCGCATCCTGACGACCTCAGTGACGCCGACCTCCTCCGCAGTCTGCAGTTGGGAGGGTTGGACATTCGCGAGGGCGACCGCATCAGTTGGGTCTTTCAGAACTGCGAAGCGTTCGTCATGCGTGACAACAAGGCCATCTACTACTTCTCATGGGAGGAAATGTGAACAGCGCAGTCATTCCAGCCAAAGCAGACCTCCTCGCGGACCTCAAATCCGACAGCGCAGTGGAACTGTTCTCCTACCTCTACTCGAGGTGGATGGACGAGCGCGAGTATGAGGACTTCGCGGACTACGTGAAGCACGTGCAGAAGCGCTTCCCTACGTGCTTCGTGGGTAAGAAGAGGCCCTTTGAGTTCCGTTTCAATGCTGAGGGGTGCGTGCTGATCGTCCGTGTGACGTCCCGTGCCATCTCCTATGCCTCCATTTCGAAGGAGCGCCCTCATGCCTGAGATTCGGACCTTCAACACTGGGCGTCCTTACACTTCGAATGGACAGCGCATCGCATGGACCCAAGAGGGCGACGTGGTGACCTTCGTGGACGTCGACCGTGGAGTGCACGGGTGCTTCGACTCAGTCTACCCCGCCGACAACACCACTGTGTTGGGCTTCTACGACGCAGGACTCTACCGCTGGGCGCCCATTACGAAGGATCTTGAGGCTGCAGCACTGGCCTCATCCAAGGAAAGGAGCATACTGTGACGCAGACACTCCCCACCAAGTCCGAACTCATGGCCCGCGTGGTTCAGAATGTTGAACTGTTCGCCGACTGCTACGAGGCATGGCATGACCATGAAGTGCCTGCGGACGTCCTTGCTGAGAAACTCAAGGCCAAGTTCCCCACGTGCAGAGGCGGCAGTGACCACTACTTCGGCTTCACCTTTGACGTCCAGGGCTGCATCTTCGGCGTCCGTGTGATGGTCAGTCGCCTCGAGTTCTACCACTTCGACCTTCCTAAGGAGCTCCAATGACTGGGAGTCTAGTATTCAAGTTGAAGCCCAGTGATGTAGGGATGCACTTGACGTCCTTTGCTTTGGCCAACATTCACAATGAACTCTTTCCCTACGAGCAACTGACGCCTGTTCAAGTGGCCGATGATAAACTGGCCACCATCGAAAAAATCCGGCGCATGCTGCATCTGAGGAGCACCACATGACCTACACCGATCTACTCAATGTCGTCTTCCGTGCCCTGTGCATACTGACGCCTACAGTGCACGACCTGAAGCGACTGGACCTCGACGAAGTCCATGCGATCGCTGCCATCAATGGCGAGTGGGACGAAAATCTCGCCGCCTACCTCAAATCCGCGGTAACATTCTGAGGGAGCTCAAATGGCGGTCCAACAGTTCGACTACGAGGTCATCCTCGTCATGCCTACGGGTGAACGGAGGCGAGGCACCTACCAGCGCCTACTGCAGGTGCTCGAGGTGGAAGACCAGTTGAACCACGGTCGCCCACTGTCTGATGGCGGTGTCCCTCAACTCCAATCCTTCATGCAGTCGCTGTGCAAGGCGCTTGGCGCCTCCTCGTGGGAAGCCTACCATGAGGGTCAGCGGATCCTCTAAAACAATCCAAGCGTCGGGAGCGCTTATGAGCTACAACTACCTGATCTACGTTGCCGCGCTCGGCACCTTCGTCGTGATCGCAGCCACCTCCTATGGTGAGGCCAAGCGCCAAGCCGCCAAGGTGCGCCAGTGAGCGCCAAGGCCCAGAAGGAGACACCGCCGGCAGAGGAGAAGTTCGTCCCACGTGTGCTGCTTACCTTCAGCCAGCACGTGGCTCTCGAGGCTGAGCGCAAGGGCAAGGAGTCTCGAGTCATCACCATCGAGCCTGATGGCCTCTGCATGCGATGGGAGAACACTGCCAAGTTCCTTGACCACTTCAAACCGCGGGACTGCGACGTCTGTCGCGCCGCCTTCAGTTTCCTGCGGGTGAATGCTCGCGCCTACCTCAACAACGCCGACGCCGTCGGCAAGATCTTGGAGGTCATCAACATGACCAGCACCGGCACCACCGACCTGTCCACCCTCACCGGCCCGCAGCTCACCGAGCACTACAACAAGCTCGCTGAGGGTCTCGGCAAATCGCCTGTCAAGGGCTTCAAGTCGAAGGGCGAGGCGCTGAAGCGCATCGAGGCCCTGGGCGGTGAGCTCAAGAAGCCCACCCCCGAACAGAGCAAGAACAAGGAGACCGCACGTGCGGCCGCCGACAAGAGGCTCGCTGGTCTCGAAGACCTGAAGGCCAGCAAGGCCGAACGCAAGACTGCAGAGAAGGGCAAGACCAAGAAGTCCAACCAGTCCGGCGACGACGCCGGCGATCAGAAGGAGCCCGCCGTGGCCACGAAGAAGAGCACCACCAAGAAGTCCGCCCCCGCCAAGAAGGCTGACGCCGACAAGAAGCCCCGCGGCCAGGGCATCGGGGCCTTCTGCAACGAGCTGATCCTCAAGGGCAAGTCCAACGAGGAGGTGGCCGAGGCCGCGCAGAAGAAGTTCGGGTCCAAGACCTCCGCCTCCTCCGTGGCGTGGTACCGGAACAAGCTGCGCACCGAGGGGAAGCTCTAGGACCTTGCAGCGCAGAAGCGTAGGGTGGGTCTAGCTAAGGCCCACCCTACACATCTTCAACACCTATTCGGGAGACTTTATGGCTGGTGCTACCAAGCACGATGGGGGAAAGCCCCGCACGGACCTGTTGGACACTTACGCGCTGCTTGAAGTGGCTAAGGTGCTCGAGTTCGGTGCACGCAAGTATGCGCCCTGGAACTGGGCCAAGGGTATCGAGTTCTCACGCCTGCAGGGAGCCACGCTGAGACACTTGCTGGCATTCCAAGGAGGCGAAGACATCGACCCAGAGAGCGGCCTGCCTCACCTGGCGCACGCGATGTGCTGCCTCATGTTCCTTCTAAGCATGACGCAGCGGCATCCTGAGTTGGACGATCGCTGTCCAACCCAGGCCAAGCCCAATCCCATGGAACTGAGCGACACGGATCGTCGGTTCCTCGTGCCAGAGCCTGTCGTCGATGACAAGACAAGGACCACACGTGAGGCGCAGCTCGAGCAGCTCCTGCTCTGGGCCATGGGTTACGATGTGAACGTGAAGCACATCGGGACGTTCGACATGTATTACAGCAAGGAAAAGCCCCTTGGGTGGCGGGTGCCACTGCAAGCCAAGCTCCGCGCACTCGGGGTGCTCCCATGAGTAAGCAGCTGATGAACTACGACGAGGCGCGACACAAGTTGCTCAAGCGCCTTGCAGTGCTGGGAGAAGCCAGCGCAGCAGAGTTGGCCCAAGCAGTGATGCCGCCATTCAAGGACAAGACGACGCCCTGCATCCTCGTGAGCTCACTGGCAGTCTATGGCGTCGCAGTGGTGAGCAAGCGCGACCGCCGAGGCGCGGTGCTCTACAAGATCACGGACTACGGTCGCGAGGTTGCGGCTCGTAGCAACTTCAGGGAGGAGCAATGAGACAGTGGCTGGAGCTTTTGAACTCCGTCATGGTGACGGGCGAGCGCAGGTCGGACAGGACGGGCATCGGGACGCTTTCGGTGTTCGGACGCTCCCTGACGTTCAACAACTGGGATGGGGACGCCTTCCCCGCAGTGACCACCAAGAAGCTGATCTTCGAACAGGTGGCCGCAGAGCTGGCGTGCTTCATCCGCGGCTTCGACACACTTGACCAGTTCCACTCCATGGGGTGCAAGATCTGGGATGCGAACGCGGAGGCCAGAGGCGGCCAGCTTGGCCCCATCTACGGTGCACAGTGGCGCAGGTGGAAGCGCTTCATCTACGAGGGTGGCGGTGAGTATACCTTGTCGGAAGAAGTGGACCAGCTCGCTCAGCTCGTGCGTGGCCTGCAGTTCAGTCCGCACAGCAGGCGGCATGTCGTGTCCGCTTGGAACGTGGGAGAACTGGACGACATGTGCCTTCCACCGTGCCACACCTTCTTTCAGGCCTATGTGGGGGAGAACGGGCTGAGCCTGTCCGTCTACATGCGCTCAGTCGACCTGTTCCTCGGACTGCCGTTCGATGTGGCCTCCTACGCCCTCCTGCAGAGGCTGATCGCTCGCGAGGTAGGGCTGAGGTCTCACAATCTGACCTTCTTCTTGGGAGACGCCCACATCTACACCAACCACTTCGAACAGGTCAAGACGGTGCTGTCTCGGAAGCCACAGGAGCCTAAGCCCAAGCTATGGCTGCGCGACGGCGTGGGGCTGTTCGACTTCAAGCCTGATGACGTCAAGCTCGAGGGCTACAGTCCGTGGCCAGCCGTGCCTGCGCCGCTCAACGCATAGGAGACGGCAGTGAACCACACACCGAACAGAGGTCCGAAGGTAGTCAGAGCCTTGGAGATGCTCAGACAGATTGGCATTGGCCATGGCATGCCAGACGACCCAACCGAGGAGTTCTATGTCGCTGAGGAGGCCTTACAAGTCTACGGTGACATCATCAAGAACAACCGCAGGCTGAACACCCAGCTGCGTCTGCTGCGCCAAGCAGCGAGGAGCCAACCCATGCACGGACGAAGCAACTTCGAGGACGTCCTCCGCTTCACAGACAAGTTCGGCGTGCCGCGCCTGCTCAAGCCTGGACTTCCCAGCCAAAGCATGTTCGACTTTACCATCAACCATTTGAGGGAGGAATTGATTGAGCTGGAGAACGCCTTCTTCGATGCTGACCTCGAGGGATACGCCGACGCCATCGTGGACCTAGTCTACGTGGCCCTTGGCCTCGCGGCAAAGAGCGGCCTCCCCTGGCAGCAGCTGTGGGACGAGGTGCAG
>JAKORR010000034.1 GCA_029777735.1 Armatimonadota bacterium
AAGGCTTCACAGTTCAGACACTCGTCCCGAAGCTCTCCAGGAAGCTCTCCACATAGGGGTTCTCCCACGGACTGCCAGGTGTGATGAAGATCGTTTCCCAGCTCGTCCTTTCCAACCAACTCCGCACCGCCTGCGGGATGAACTCCGGCCCCTTGTCACTACGAAGGTGTTCAGGCATCCCACGGGGCAAGGCTAGCCACCGGGGCGTTGAGACTACTTGCTCGCCGCTGATGCTGAGCGCTACCCGGATAGCCAGGCACTCCCGCGTATACTCGTCCACCACACTCAGCAGTCGCAGTCGCTTGCCTCGCTCCGTGCGGACTTCGCCAGATCATAAGTCCACACGTGATCTGGGTGCGTCGCCCCCTGCCCAACCTCTCCTCTGGGGCTGCGGAAAGGATTTCTAGTGTGGTGGCGAGGAACACGAAGCCCATACGGCCGGTCCCACTGCAAAGGAGCCTGCAGCCGCGCATCGTTTATTCAATTTATGGGTTTCTGTGTGACCGAGTTCCTGCCTACTGTCAATTTCGCTTCCGGATACATGCGTGCTAAACCAGGGGACGAGTTTGTGGAATACAAGCCTGGGGGCTTGTAGATGACCATGTAGCACTGTATGATATGACATGTTATGGGACTCGAAGGCTCTTCCAACCGTCGTAGCCTCTGATGATAGTCTTATAACGTCTTGCCCGGTCGTGGGCTCCGGTCTTATTATTGCCACCAGCAGGCGATGCGCATGACTAGGCCCCTCGGCCATGACTGGTTGACCGTCGAGGAGGCGGCCAAGATCCTCGGCATCTCCAGGAGCACTCTCTACCGCTGGCGTGACCAGGGACGCCTTCGCTTCTACCACTTCGGCCCCCGCACCGTACGTCTTCGCGCCGACGACCTTCTCGCGCTCGGCCAGCGACCCTTGCCCGCCACGACGGACGCCTCCACAACCTCTGCCTCTACCTCGCCCGACGCCAGCTCAATACCGGCCACGGCCGGCTTTGGCCTACCCCAGGGAGGCTTCGTCTCAGCCCTAGCCGATGAACTGCGCAACGCGGTCACTTGGAAGCAGCTTTTGCAGACAGCGCTCGAGGGTCTTCACGCCACCCTCGCGCCATCGGCTGTGGCCTTTGGCGGAAGACACCTACCCGGCTCCTGGAGAGACCCAGACTCATTGCCCGCAGCGACCTCCCACACTGAGGAGCGGCCCTTCCGCCTTCTGGCCCTCCCGCGAAACTGGCTCGGCGCCGCGTCCTCGAAGGCCGTCCCGGGGGGGCTTCAGGCCGAGGTGGTCACAGGGCCCTATGTTGCCGCATTAGTCGCTCGCGTCGGGGCAGCCCTGGGGGACAGGCGGCATGAAGGCGCGCCCGGGGAGGAGATTCGCGCCACGCAGGCCCCCCACCCCTCCCAGGCCTCGGACGTGGACTGGACAATCGTCGCTCTTCCCGTGGACCTGCCGCAGGAGCTAAAGCATGAGCCGCCGCGCCTCCTCGTCGATGTCCCGCTCTGTTGGAACAGGACGGCTGCGGACCCAAAGCCCTCCTCCGACGGACTGCTCATCCTTGCTGACCCCAAGGCCGATCTGTGGCTACGTCATGGCCAGCAGGTGCTCGCTCTCTGGTCGCTGCTGTTAGAACAAGCCGCTGACAACATCGCCCGTGCCAGCCATTACGAGACCCTTGCCCTCACCGATCACCTCACTGGTCTGCGCAATCGGCGCGCCTTCGAGTATATGCTCGAGCGCGAGATCGAACGCACTCGTCGCTATGGGCGTCCCATGTCGCTCATGCTTGTCGACCTGGACGGCTTCAAGTGCATCAACGACTGCTATGGTCACCCGGTCGGCGATCAAGCCCTTCAGTGGGTGGGCAAAGGGCTACGGTCCAACGTGCGAGAAGCCGACGTGGTGGCACGCGTAGGCGGCGATGAGTTCGCCATCATCTGTCCAGAGACCGACAGCCGTGGCGCCGAGACGCTGGGGAGACGCCTCCTAGGCTCTGGGCCCAGACTCAGTGTCACCGGCCCGACACGCCTCTCCCTCAGCATCGGCATCGCGGAGGCTAGCGGCGATAGTCTTACTGTCTCCGAACTGTATCGGCGGGCTGACCTTGCCCTCTACGCAGCCAAAGACGCCGGTGGTGGGAGACTCTGCGTCTACTCCGCGGAACTAGAAACTGACGCGGCCCAGATTGGCCAGGAGACACGATAATCTACTTCACCTTGGACCCTTTAGAGTGAAAAGGTTACGGCTTTTCTGGTGCTGTGAGGGGCTCTGGGCAGGCCCCGTCTGCCCTCTGCCCACACAGTGTCCTTCCCTTGCCTGAGCTGACTAGCGAACTCCGCCAGCTTAGGGTATAGGAGAATCCGGCGAACTGTGGTGTCACTAAGCGTTGTGCTCCTCCCCCACCCCTCGATCACGGTCCATGACTACGATAAAACGGACCACAGCGAGGCCGACTGCAATAGAACCGCCCTCGTTCCGCGCGGTGAGACACCTGTCTTGTAGGCCGGGGAAGCGACTTTGCAGGAGGGACTCACGGCAGCACTGGTGCCTACAAGCAGACTGCGCGGTCCTCGACCTCGAGGACCGCGCAGCCGCAGCGTCTCAGCCTAGGCTTAGGCTTATTCGATGGTTACCTTCTTGGCCTCGGGAGCCTTGGCCTCCTCCGCCAGCGGCACCGTGATGGTGAGCACGCCTTGGTCAAGCTTGGCTACCGCCTCTTCATGCTTCACTGGCAGAGGCCACTCCACATACCGCTCGAAAGCCCCATAGACAAACTCCGAAGCGTACACTCCCCCCTCGGGGCTTTCACTCTCCTTTGTGTACTTGCGCTCTCCTCGTACCGTAAGGCCCTCGGCAGTCGTCTCTATCTCGATTCCTTCCCTGGATACGCCCGGAATCTCCAGCTTTACCTCCAGGGAGTCATCAGTCTGACGCATCTCGGCGCGGGGTAGCCACACGCCCGTAGTGCCCCGCAACCGCGGCCTCGGCGCTAGTACTCCCGTCAAAGAATCCTCCACTCGCCGCATCATGCGATCCATCTCAGACAACAGATCCATCGGCGCAAGTCCTGTAGGCGCAAAGGGCACAAGAGACCTTCTCATCGCTATCACCCTCCTCGTCTATAGAACCTAGGTATTGGCACCTTTAGCTGCCGGCCACCACCGGGGTTTTCCGAGGGCTTTTATACCCAATATTGCGTCCTCTCAAACCTGCTTTTTACCTCTCCCTGGTTCCATGACCGCGAACCATGCCCCTTGCAGGCCGTCGTGGCACAGAGCCAGCGTAGTATTGCAGCCTCGGGGTGACAGAGAGAGGAATTTACAGCAACCATAGGAACTGAGACGCGAGGAAGTTAGGGTCGCAGTCGTTGGCCAGCCACTTGGCCGGGAAGATACCAAGCTGCTGGTGGGTTCAGGCGTTCGGATAGGCTTCGAAGTAAAGCCGGGCCATGCCTGCGCCGACCCAAGCGTAGGCTGTGGGCATGATGGTGCACAGTGGGCTGGCACCTTCAGGCCTCTGGTCCTCCCACCAAATACCGCCTATTCACGCCCTTCTCAAAGTCGCCGATCAACCGCACCTCCGCCGTGAGGGCAAGCACTGCGGGCAGAAGGAGCACAAGCAGAAACACGCATCTCATAATCATAAGTTCCTATTCCTGGACGTGGCCTCGGAAGCAACTACGGGAGTCTTCCCGCGACTGACCGCCGACATCTTCCAGAAAGGGCCTCGCCGGTCGGTGAGGAATTGGCGGACAGGTAACCAGCCAGGGGTGGAAAAATCCGCTCGCGCCGGCAAGCTGCGCTGGTGTGTAGGCCTAGCAGTTAGTTACTGCGCAAGGAAGCGATGGTCTTGCAGTCACGTTCTGATCAGTTTGCCCCTCTATCCTTCGCGAGCCTCATGGCCGACGTGTCGGGCGACATGGGACATGCCCTGGCGCAGGCGAAGGCCTTTCTGGAAGCGTCGTCGAGCTGCGACTTACTGGCCGCTGTTGGGCAAGAGCTGAGCGACTTGCCTGAAGCCCGGTTCCCCGACAAGCGCTGGTTCCAGCGGTCCTACGGTCGTTCGGTGACTGATGCGCCTGAGGATTTTATGGTAGGGCGTGGCCTGTTTTACCTCACAGAACAGCGCCGTCTGTTCCTCGACTGCACGGCCGGGCACTATCAGATGACCTGGGGCTATGACCACCCGGAGCTGCGCGCCCTGCTGCTGGACGGCATCGCGCGGGGCATCGTATGGGACAACCACAGTAACATCCCGGCTGCGCCCGTGAAGCGACTGGCGGCTAAGCTCATTGAGCTGGCGAATCCCGGAGCTGACCTGGACCTGCTGCAGAGCGACGGACGACGCCTCAACACCGTGCTCCTGGGTATCGCGACGGGCACGGTAGCCTGCGGCGCAGCGCTGAAGATCATGCTGGGCATATACCGACGACGCAAGCGGGGCGCAGGGCCTCCTGTCTTCGTCATCCTGGATGGTAACTACCACGGAACTGACGTGCTAGCCCAGCGTCTCCGCGGCATGTGGTCCGAGTACTTCGCGAATCTCGAAGTCTCGACAGTGCAGCCCAATGCTCCAGAGGAGCTGGAGACAACCTTTGCCCGGTTCGGAGAGCGCGTGGCAGGGTTCATGGCGGAGCCTATCATGATGAACCGCGAGGCCCTGTCGGTGGAGCCCGAGTACCTGCAGCTTGCGCGCCGGCTATGCGACGAGACAGGCGCCCTGATGGCTGTGGACGAGATACAGACTGGTTTCTGGTTCCCAGAAGTCATGCAGTGGCGACGGTTGGATTTCGAGCCGGATCTGGTGGTACTGGGCAAGGGCATGACTTCGGGCCTTCACCCTCTCTCAGCCCTGCTTTACCGCGGCGAGCTGGATCACTTGGAGCAATATGACGCCATCAGTACCAACGGCAACGCGGCGCTGGCCGCCTACCTAGCGCTGGGCTGCATTGCGTTGATCGAGCACAATGCGGCGCACATCGAGGAGATGGGCCGCTACTACCACGAGCAGCTTTGGGCACTGGCAGCGGAGTTCCCCGACCTGCTCGTCGAGGCGCGCGGCGAAGGGTATCTCTCGGGTCTGAAGTTTGCGCGAGTAGAGGATGCCTTGGGCTTTCACAAAGCTGCCCTAGCGCGCGGTCTGTGGCTACGAGTGCACGCCTACCATCCCGGCCACAGCACGGTGCTTAGTAAGTTCGCCTTGGTACTGGACCGCGAAACTGCCGACTTCGCCGTGGGCGCGATGCGCGAGATTCTGCGGGTGCGGCCCTGGCGCCAGTAGCGAGTGACCTTACGATGGCTCATCCCTACTTCGAGCTGCGCGATGTTGACCGCCGGTTCTGGGAGGAACGCTTGGAATCTTATCTGCCACCACGGCTGTTCGATGCCCACCGACACGTGTGGCTGGCCGAGCATCTCGGCCCCTCCTGGCCAGGTCGAAAACGCACGGACTGGGCTTCCGAGGTCGCCGGCCCGGAGTCGTTGCAGCACGCTGCCTTGGGCTACTCGTTACTGTTCCCGGGGCGAGAGGTGTGCTATCTAGCCTTCGGTGCGCCCCACCGTGAATGTCGACTCGAGGAGAATAACGCATATCTGTCGCGCGGGCTGGAGGGCACAAGCTCAGCGGCCTTGGCGCTCACTGACCCGCAGTGGTCTGCCGAGCGCGTCGCCGAGGCACTACGTGCTCCGCGCATCATAGGCATCAAGCCCTACCAGGACCTACTGCCCAACTTTACCGGCGAGGACGTGAGCGTCTTCGACTTCTGCCCCCACGAGCATCTCGATGTGCTGAACGAACGGGGCGCGTGGCTGACCCTACACTTGCCGCGGCGAGAGCGCCTGGCCGCTCCGGAGAACATCACCGAGGTGCGCGAGATTCGCCGTCGCTACCCGCGGGTCATCCTGGTGATCGCGCACGTGGGTCGCTCCTACGCCGGTCGCTATGCCCGCGAGGGTCTGCCAGCGCTGGCCGAGGACGAGGGAATCTTTTTCGACACGTCTGCGTTGTTGAATCCGGCCGTATATGCGCTGGCGATGGACCGAATTGGGCCGCAGCGCCTACTATTTGGTTCGGATTTCCCGATTCTGTACATGCGCGGCCGACGTTGCTGGGAAGGCGACCGCTACATAAACCTCACCAGTGGTGACTATAGCTGGAACGTCAACCGCGAGCCGCCCGAGGTCGAGGCAACCTACACACTGTTCATCTACGAGGCCCTCGCCGCGTGCGTCGACATGGCCCGTTGCCTGGGCTATGGCGAGGCGGAGCTTGAGGCAATGCTCCACGGCAACGCCCGTTGCCTGGTCGACCGCGTTCTGGCGGCCAAGGAGAGCTGGTAAGGTGAGTGCCAGGTCAGTGCGGACGGTGCTCCTGGGTATAGACCTGGGCACCACAGCGGTGAAGGTAGGCCTGTTCGACGCTGCCACAGGCGAGCAAGTGGCCCTGGCGCGTCGGGAATACAGCACC
>JAKORR010000364.1 GCA_029777735.1 Armatimonadota bacterium
GACAGATAGGTGCTGATTGGGAGGACTGCCTCGGAGCGGCCCCGACGCCGTCCGACTGGTTGATCAACGTCTATGCCCGCAGCAATCCGTTGAAGCGCACCACGTTCATCCAGTGGGAGCACACCAGTTGCCGCTCCGTGCTTCATTGCCTCCCGTACTGGTACAGGGGCATCGGGGGCACGCCTGCGAAGGAGGTGTACAACCGAGGCGCCCCTGTCTGTGGCTGCCGCTAGGTTGAACGCCACGGGGTCGTAGCTCATGGGTAGAGCGACCGCTCCCGATCTCCAGGCCATCGCACAACGGCGCGGGGCTTGGAGGGACGGGAGACCTCGGTCCGCCGAGGTAGTCACGGGAAGAAGGGCGGCAGGCCAAGCCGTGAGGCCTGTCCACGGTTCGAGTCCCCCCGGCCCCATCTATGCCGCCGTGAGAGTGACGGCCGTCGATAGCGTGACGGTATGGAGATCCAGTGGAGCAGCGCCTGGGCTGCTGTCCTGCCCATCATCACGCTGCTCATCGGCACGAGGCTGACCAGCCAGACAGACCGTGCCCGATACAGGCTTGAGGCTGGGGATGCATTGGCCAAGCTGGAGCCGATGGTCTGGCGGAAGTACTCCGACCCGCTTGCTTGGCAGGACCTACGGACGCACATGGGCTCCACCCATGTCCGTTTGCGCCTGGCCGGCGTGCCGGTGGAGGACATCAAGGCGCTCGACAAGGCTGTCGTCTGGGCCTGGGCGACGGTGTACGACACAGGCTCCGACGAGGCAGGCCTGGGCATTAGTGATAAGGCCTACGACTTGTTCGAGGGCCGTCGGGAGGTAGCTCTCTCCTACCTCGAGCCTCGCTGGCACGTGAGCGAGCGCAGGAGGGCGAAGTCAAAGGCCGAAGCACTCGACGCGGCTCACCCCGACATGAGCCGTCGCAAGGCACTCGGCTCGTAAAGGCTCACCACACGTGGCCGGGACACAAGTCGCCAAGCCGGGTGGTCAGTCCTGACATGAGCCGCCGCGAAGCACAGAGTTGGGTGGTTCGACACACGCCGCCCGTTAGGGTCGCCGAGTGAAGGACGGGAACCAGGTGGCGAAGCGTCGTAAGCACGCTTTCACTCCTGCCGAGCGGTATGCGGTCATGATTACCCACGGTCAGCAGTGCTACCTGTGTCGTACGCCGATCGACATGAGCACCTTCCATGTGGATCACATCATCCCGGAGCATCTTCTCGACACGCCAGACCGCCTCACGGAGGTGCTCGAGCTGCTCGGGCGCCCGAGCGACTTCAACATCAACTCCTTCGCGAACTGGCTACCGGCCTGCGGGCCATGCAACGTGCGAAAGCGGGGGCTGGTGTTCGAGCCGTCGGGCATAGCCCAGGCAAACCTGCAGATGGCGGCATCCAAGGCGGTGGAGGCAGAGAAGGCGGCGACGAGGGTCGTAGGGAGACAGGAGTTGGCCAAGGCGCTGAACACCCTGCAGCGCTGGCCCAAGACAGAGCCCTTGCCCGATGAAATCGAGGATCAACTCCTCCCTCTGCTGGTGGACTTCGCACAGCACGTGTCTCGGTCTGGGCTGGACGCCGTGATTCGAGTGACCCCCACCTACAGCGTTCCGTTGTACGAGCTGCTGAAGGACGATGGCGCAACGGCTGTGGTCCGTGGCCCCTTTGGAGTCGGTGGTGGCCCGTCACCTGAACGAGGAATAGCGGCTGCCATGACGTGCGGGGTCTGCGGTGAGCGCTTCTTCAACGGCACGCGCTGCGTCCTGTGCGGCGCACAGGACGATGGAGACTGATCGACCAGAAGGACGGCTCGCGGCCCACTCAGGCCGAACCACTCGCGACCCGGTTCCAGAAGCAACTCACAATGTCGCAGCCAGTCATTACCGTGCTGCTTGTGCCCGATGCCCTGTTCCCCCACCACCACTGGGGCGATGCCGACAGTGCGGGACTGTCCGCCCCGAACCCTGAACTCGCAGCGACCGGGTACTTCCGCAACGACCCCGACGCCTACAGCCGGAACCTGCAGCGCTGGCACCAGCGGCTGTGGAACCGGCAGTTCGCAGACGGCACGGGCCTCAACCTGACGCTGGAGGGCCGGGGGCTGCTCGAGAAGGTCAGCGGGCTCTACCTCTCCAGCGACGCTGCCGTGCCGGCCTGGGAGGGATGGGCAGACGTGCAGGCGCTCAAGCCAGACACCGAGCAGCTGCTCCAGGAACGCGGTCGCGGCAGCATCCACGACCTGGGCTGGCGGCTGTACGACATGGGCTGCTTCGTGCTGTTCCCCGGTGTCCAGATCGGTGGCC
>JAKORR010000365.1 GCA_029777735.1 Armatimonadota bacterium
AGGCCTCCCTGTCGCACGCCGGATTTTATCCGACCTTGCGACAGCTTCAACGGCCTCTTGCTTTGCCGGACCACGTAGCCCAGGAACTCGAAGCCGTACCGCACGTGCACGATCCGGGTCTTCTCCGGATGCAGGTTCACGCCCAGTGTCGTCGGAATCCTGCGCGCCGTAGCCAGCGCCTTCTCCGCGTCCTCCCGGGTGCGACACGTCACCACCCAGTCATCGGCGAAGCGCGTCAGCTGGTACCCCCGCGCTCGCATCTCCCTGTCGAACGGAGTCAACAGGATATTGGCCAGCAGCGGTGAAACCACACCGCCCTGCGGTGTACCTCGCACCGTCGCTTTCTCGTTCGCACCCTCGCGTACCGGTGCCGTCAGCATCTGCTCGATGAGCCTCAGTACCCGGCCATCCGATACCCGGCGGGCTACGAGTTGCATCAGCCGCGTGTGATCCACCGACCCAAAGAAATCTCTCAGGTCTGCGTCCACGATCCACACGCTCCCGGCCTGGATTTCTCCCCAGATTTTGCGCATCGCATCATGCGGCGACCGCCCCAAGCGATAGCCGAAGCTGCTTTCGTCAAAGTCCGGCTCGAAGATGGGCGCTAACCGTTGGGTTAGAGCCTGTTGAACCACGCGATCGCGGATGGTGGGAATGCCGAGCGGCCTTAGTTCGCCCGGTTTGCCCGCCTTCGGAATACGCACCCGTCGCAGCGGCTGCGGTATGTAACGCTGTGTCCGCAGCTCTTCATGGAGTTGTTCCAGGTTCTCCTCTAGGTTCGCAGCGAAGTCTTCCAGCCTCTGCCGGTCAACGCCGCCTGCGCCGCCCTTCCGCCGCACCGCTTCCCAGGCCAATGCGAGGTTCCTCCTGCTATACACCTTGTCCACCAGGGAATGGACCTTCCTCGCTTGCTCGACGTTGATCCAGTGCGACAGTCTCCTCGGGCGGTAAGTTCTGGGTTTTTCACACAAGGAACTTATCCACCTCACCACCCTTACTCGCTGCCCACTGTCTCTCCACCGATTCCTCGCGGGTGGCCTTCCCAGGACTTCCCCGTCCCCCTTGCGGTCACACAGGTTTTGCTGCCTGCGCTTCAGGTACTTCGCCACCCTCCGACGACTTGACGGGCGTACCCGAACACTTCGCTTTCGCTTATAGTTCCGGCTCGCCCCGTTCCCTGCCGGGGCTCCCGCCAAGCCCTCCCTGGGTCACGTCCATGCCTTCCGTTCCGTGCCGCCCGCAAACACCTTGGTACGCAGGGTGGGTAGGAAACGCCTTCGCCTCCATAGTGCAGGCTCGACCTTGCCCCTGCTTTGGCCGACCGGTTCATCGGTGGGGTAGCCCCCTTGATTACGGCCCGGAACTTCTCTTCATGCCCTTCAGATCTCGCCTCACGGCGGGCACCCTGCCCTCTCTGGTTGTAGCCAGAGCCCGCGAGGCATTACCCCCGCGTTCGGATATGGCCGCCCCTACCCGACGGCCAGAGGGACTTTAACCCTCCTGGCATGGACGCTGCCAGGCACACACTATGGCCTCTGCTGACTCCTGCAGGTTCAGCCGGCCCTCTCGAGCCGGGTTGCCGGGGTGCTCCCAGCCTAACCCTGCAGGCCT
>JAKORR010000366.1 GCA_029777735.1 Armatimonadota bacterium
CCGAGTGACCGACCACTCACAGACTTCGGCGACTGGCGCGAGGTCGTGGACGCCCTCCGGGATGCCCACGCCCGAGGCGGTTTGGAAGCGGTCAAAGCAGCGTGGAACACGGTAGCAGGGGATGACCATGCGCTAATAGCGCTGGTAGCCGGAGATTCTAACCTGCCCTTGCTGGCGAGGACATGGAAACTCCAGACGCTACAGGACGCGTATGAACCCCGGCCCCCACTGGACTATCTCGTCCAAGGGCTGCTGACATGCCCTAGCCTGAACATCATCTATGGCCCGCCAGGCTCACTGAAGACCATGCTCATGCTCGAGCTGGCGCTATGTGTGGCGGCGGGAGTCCCTTGGTTGGGGCCACTGCCCGACAGCTCCGGACAACCCCGAACTGTAAGACAAGCACCGGCCCTCATCATCGACTGCGACAACGGCAGCCGACGCATAGCGGACCGCCTAGAAGCACTGGCGCGAGCGCGTAACCTCCCGGCAGACATTCCCCTGCACTGGGTATCTATGCCCTCCCCTTGGCTGGATCTCTCCGATGAGGGTAACGCCGATCAGCTTATGGAACTCATCACGCACCTGGGTGCTGGCTTCGTCGTAGTGGACAACCTCGGCGTCGTCTCTGGTGACGCTGACGAGAACTCCGGGGACATGGCACGGGTGATGGGCAACTCCCGGCGCGTGGCGGAAGCAACTCACGCCTGTACTAACCTCATCCACCACCAGCGCAAGAGGAGTGTTATGGCCGGCCGTAAGGGTGACGGGCTCCGGGGCCATAGCAGCATTGAGGCAGCCCTAGACCTAGCCTTGCTGGTCGAGCGCGAGGAGCTGAGCGACAGCATCACGGTCACGGCCACCAAGACCCGCGGGGCGGACGTTCTACCCTTCGGTGCCCTCTGGACCTACACGCACAAGCCCGGAACCGACGACCTAGCAACAGCAAGGTTCTACGGCTACCAGCTCGAGGACACCAAGAGTGATCACGCCATCGACAACGCCATACGCTCAGCGCTAGTCGGCCGCATGCACAACAAGA
>JAKORR010000367.1 GCA_029777735.1 Armatimonadota bacterium
AGTGTGTAGTCTTACGGAACGGAAAGAGCGCCGGATCCTGCGGTAAGAGGATCGCACCGGCTTTGCGGATCGGCGGCTACGGACCTGTCCGCTGCGGCTGCTGGTGTCCTAACAGGGAACCTCCTCGGCGGCCGAGCAGTCAAACCATGGCGACATGAAAGGCGCAAGGCGGACCTCGCTAGCGGGTGTGCTGGCAGTGGTGTTTCTACTGGTGGCGCCGTCTGTGCTTTGGGCCGAGAACGGCCTGCAGCGCATGTTCAAGAAGTGGGGGCTGTTCGAGGACCTGCAGCTCAGCGGATACAACACGCTGACCCTCCAGAAGCACGACGTAGAGGGATCGGCAGACAGCTTCCAGGGCCAGCGTTGGGATACAGACAGCTTCATGCACCAGAGCAGCCTGCACGCCGAGGGTTCGATCTGGAAGGAGTTTGGGTTCCAGGCAGACATATCGGCCAGTGGCTATGGGCCGCGATACTCTCGCTGGCTGCTGGGCTATGTGGGCCACGACACAGCGGTGTACTACGGCGATCTCAACGTTGACCTGGGCGGCAACGAGTTCGTGTCCTTTCGCAAGACGCTAAAGGGTTGGCAGGTAGATCAGGTCCTCCCACACAACGGCATCCTGCGCTACTTCGAGTCGGAGGAGAAGGGACTCGTCCGTCGCCAGACCCTGAGCGGCAACAACACGCCAGGCCCCTACTTCCTGACCTATACGCCCATTATCGAGGGCAGCGAGATCATCAAGATCAACGAACAGCGCATGACCTTCGGACGCGACTATCGGCTCGACTATGACACTGGCGAACTATGGTTCGAGCCAGTGGATGGTCCCCCGCGGATCGTGGCGGAGACGGACACTATCTCGGCCAGCTATCAGTCTTATGGCTATGGTGCTTCACCCTCGACACTGACAGGGGTGCGCCTGGAGATACCACTACTGAATGACCGCATGCTGATGGGCTACACACGCCTAGAGGAGAAGAGCCCTTCTCGCCACGGCGACACGGTGGGTTACCACGAGGACCTGTACCAGGGCAGCGGCACGACTGGTCCCTTCGACACGTCCTTCAGGCCCATCGTGGCAAACGGGACACGCGCGGTAGTTAATGGAGAGGCAAAGGTTATCGAGCAAGCACTGGTGGTGCTGGTCGACAACGTCGAGCAGAAGGAGACAGTGGACTACGAAGTCAACCGACACCTAGGGCGGATTCTGTTCAGGCGGTCGGTACCGCCAACGTCACTGGTTGTAGTGAAATACTACTACGACCTTGGGACGTCGAGCAACGTAGGCAGCGGTTCGACGCTGTGGGGGCTGGACCTGGGCTGGACACCGATGCGGAACCTGACGCTCAAGTACGACTATGGTCAGAGCACCTCTGAGGACTCCGGCAAGAGCGGAGAGGCCCACAAGCTGCTGGCCAACTATAACACGGGAGGCCTGCGCCTGTCCGGCGAGTGGCGGAGCATCGATCCGACCTTCAGCTTTCTCAATTCCGTGGGCTTCTATCGCCACGAGAAGGGGTACCAGTGGCGGGCGGACTGGGAGGTGGCGTCAGCTACAACGCTGTACTACGAATCGTCAAACCTGGTGTCCTCTCAGGGCTATTCCTTCGGCTACAGCGGGTACACGGGCGGCGAGGGCTTTGGATCCTATAACTCTTACGGCTCGCCTACGACCGACTACGGCTACAACTATGGCTATTCGGCAAGCGTGTCGCCGCTGCAAACATCGGACTCTGCCGTGAGCCTGGACGTTACAGCCAAGCGCACAAATTATGGCTTCCGTTTCGCCAAGCCACGGTGGCCGGGCGTTATGCTTAGCATCCAACGGATGGAGAACCTGCGCGCCGCGGGCAGTAGCTCCTATGAGGATCGCCAGCTTCAGGTGCAGTATGTGCCGAGCAACGCACCCTACTCTATTAGCTTGACGTGGTCAGACAACACGCAGGACTCCTCGCTGTTGCAGAGCAGCGAGCTCAGCGCCACGCACAGTGGCACCAAGCGATTCCAGGCCTCTGCCACCTATACGCCGAGTCAAAGGCTGTCGCTCAGCGCCAACCTAGGAACCGTAGACACCGGCGGTACTGAGACCAGCTCATCTTCGTCCAAGAGCACACAGATGTCGGTCCGGTGGTCGCCTTCGGACCAACTGACCCTGAGTTTTGACCACTCAAGCTCGACAAGCAGTGGCCAGGGACTAAGCTACAGTAGCTACTCGGGGAGCTACGGCGGCTGGAGCAACTACGGTGGCTTCTCGCCGGGCGGATATGGCGGATATGGAACCTACTCAAGCGCTGTCTATCCCTATGCGACGCTGCACCCCAGGGTTTTCCCCTACACGGCTCTGCCTTGGCAGACCGACGAAGACAAGCCTCCCCCAGCGCCTGGCGACGACAGTGATGACAAAGACGATGGAGAGACAACGGTGCAGACCACGCATTACGAGGATTCAAGCTCGAACCTCAGTCTTACTTACCAGCCCAGCAGCCGCCTGGCCTTCGATCTCTCGCTGGGCACCCGCAAGTATGTCAGTGGAGGCACTGGCTACCTGTCCGATAGCAACCAGACCTACCGCAACGCCTCGATGATGTGGCAGCTTTCCGATGCCCTGACACTGCAGGCCGCCTACGGCAACGACACTATGCGGTATCTGGAGGAAGGCCAGGGCGCAGTGTCCAACCGCACGATGAGCTTGGGCCTTAACTTCCGTCCCTCGCAGTCGAAGTGGGGCGGGTCGATAATGCTCAATAAGCAAACTGGCTCAAGCCCTACTTACCTTGGCTTCGGGCGCGGCCAGCGTCAGTTGATAGTCGGCACAAACCTGACCGACCTGTCAGGGCGCATCTATTACACCATCGGGCAGGACATGGACCTGTATCTTCAGTTGGGTACGGCCGACTACTCTGGCGGTTATGCAGCCTTCGAGAAGCAGACCGCAGAGTTGGGCGTTGAGAAGCGCCTGTCGGACCGGGCACGAGCGACCTTCGGGTATAGGTACATTCGCAACATCACCGACGAGAGCAGCCTGCTTCCGGCTTACTCATCGGTGGCCACACAGTCGCAGGACTACATCGCCAGCACGTGGTTGTTGACCTTCAACATGAATTTCCAGAGCGGCCTGGGAGGAACGAGCTTCCGAGCACCGACCACTGGGACCGGCTACTACAGTGGCTCGGGCGGGTACAGCGATATGGGTGGTCTGGGCTCTCTGGGCGGCTATGGTGGCAACCTAACCACCTTCGGAGGTTACCGCAGCGACGCCTTCGGCACGAACCGTGGCTGGCGCGGGGGCCCAAGCGGGAGTGTTTTCGGTGGGGTCTATGGCGGAGGATTCGAGACTACGAGCGGCTACGGAAGCATGGATGGGCTGCCGGGAGTGCCCGGAATGGGCCAGGGACCTGGTGGCCAGTGGCGTGAACGTGGGCCGTCGGCCCCCAGCGACAACTTGAACGAGTCTCCCGCTGTGGCACCAGACCCCTGGGAGTCGGTAGGCGACGGACTATCCTTGTGGTGATGAATGTGTCTCTCCTAGCGATTGGATTCATTCTGACTGGGAGCCAACGCGCACACCGGGGCCCGACGCTAGGCCTCGTGGCCCTGGCGGGGTTAGCTTTGGTGATACCGGCACAGGCCTTCGAGGTCGTCTCGAATCGTCCCTTCGCAGCGCGTTGCAATGGACCGTTAGGTGCGGTGAAGGTGCTAGAGCCGGACGTCACGAGGACCTTGCAGACTACTGAGCTGAAGGCAGTGCGCCAGTCAGCGGTGCAGCAGGCTGTGACAGCCCAACACAACATCGGCACGCTGGCGCGGGCGGCCAGGCCTGTCCGGCTGCTGGCCCAGCGTGGTATCATCAGGGGTTTCCCGCGGGTCAGTTTCCCCAGGACCGTCGTGCATGTAACCCCTGCGGGGCAGATTGTCTTGCCCGATCTGGTAGCCGCGATGCAAAGTGGCGAGCAGATCGGCAATCTGAGCAATGAGTTGAAATTCACGTACAGCGGCTACGACGAGGGCACCAAGGCAGCGCTCGCGGACTACCTGAAGACCGCGGTGGCCGTAGCAAAGCGCGTCTACGGGCCACCGGCCTTCAACATCACGGTCAAGATCATTAACGACGCCCAGGTCCAGGACCTGCAGGGCGGCTACTATGACGTAACGGCGAATGAGATTCATCTGGCGCCGCTGACGGGCAACTTCGCCGAAGATACCTTCGTGTTGCTCAAGCTTGTGCTGCATGCCTTTCACGACGACGCGATTTTCTTCTTTGATGCGTGGGAAGAGGGCTTCGCGGGTGCAGCGGCTCTAGCCGTGCAGACCACGGCTGGGGTGTCGCCAGGCTACAACCCCTACGACCCCGGGCCCTTCTACGCTCTGTCCGTCTACGAGGCACAGAACCAGCCGGCACTGGGCAACAGCACCTTCTACCCCGAGTCGGGCTTCGGTGGGATGTTGGTGTGGCGCCTGGCCATGACCCGTGCTGCCTGGTTCAAGTGCTACATCGAGGACCCGCAGTTCTTCAATCGCTTCAACACCGAATACTATCGGCAGTACACGCCGGCCCTGGCCGGGGATACACCGGGGCTGAAGGACATCGGGGCGTCGGTATTGCCCCAGGTCGAGGGCCAGAGTTTCTACGAATGGTACGAACAGCAGTATGTGCTGGACACAAGTATCCACACGGGGCCCAAACTTTTCACGTGGAATATCCCGCTGCCCGAGTCGGTGGTGCTAATAGTAGAACACTACTCGACGGACGGTCTGGGCAATGAGGACCCGCGCGGAGGCCAGGCGCTCACGATTTACTGGAATTACGACTTCACCGTGTCGCTGTACGCGGAAGAAGGCAACGTTGTATCGGTGCCTGCGTCAGGCGAGGGAGCGGGCGAAGGTTTTCTCATACCGACCTTTTTCAACATAGGTGGGCCACAGCGGATCACAGTGCAAGTGGACCTGAACGGCCTGCGTGCCTACTATCCGTACCCCTATGGAATGCGCGGCTTTGAGCAAGGTGAGAACAACTTCTATGGCGCCATCGTCGGCGCCATCTCTGGCAAGATAGACATTGGTGGCACTGACACAGTCGCCGATCTGGCCGTTTCCCGTGGCGTCTGGGGCAAAGAGCTTCGCGGGGGCACACTCACGCCCAGCCAGTTGACCGTCACTTTCAAGACGGCGGACGGCGAGCAGGTCACCCGTACAGTTAACGCAGGCTGGGACTCTTACGTGGTGCTCATGCGAGGCGGCTCGCAGCAGACCGTCAGCACAAGGTTTGTCCGCGGGATGTACATGATGTCGCTGCCCCTTTACCCGTTGAGCCCCTCGGCTCCCGAGGTCTTGGGTGTGGCCCCCGACCGGCTGCTGCTCGCCCGTTGGGATCCGCGATTGGAGGGCACGGGACGCTATCGGCTATGGCCCGACATCGATCCCTTCGCGCCTGGGAAGGCCTTCTGGATCAAGCTGTTCAGTGATCTGGACCTGACGGTGAAGGGTCTCTCGGTAGACCCCGATGTTGACTTCCCCGTGCCGCTGCAGTTCGGGTGGAACATGGTGGGTGTACCGCGGGGACGTGCAGTGAATGTGGCCAACCTGCGGGTGCAGGTGGGCACCGACGCCTCGGTCAGTTTCGAGGAGGCCGTGACACGTCGCTTTGTGCAATCGAGTGTGTTTGGCTACACCACGGCGCGTGGGTATGAGCAGGTGCAGCAGCTCGAGCCCTTCCGGGGCTACTGGGTACGATGTATGGTGCCAAGCGAAGCGCGTCTGCTCTTCCCGCCTGAGGGAGCAGCGACGGCGCAGCGGCGTGGAGCTGCGGATTCAGCTCAGGAACAGACAATCAGTCGGAGCGGCTGGGCGGCCCGGGTTTATGCGCGGTCGGGCGAAGGAGCGGGTAATGTTGTGATCGGGCAGGCCGTGGACGGGAAGGCCCTCGATCGGGAGCTCGCCGCGCCGCCTGTGGGCCCCGGAGGAGTGCGCGTGGCAATTGTGCAGGCAGGCGGTCGCGAGACGCCAGACGGCCTGTATCGAAGCCTGCTGCCAGGCCGGCGACCGACCTGGCGGATCGCGGTTGAGGGGGCTCCCGGTGCCGCGGTGACGCTGGGGGTAGAGCCTGCAGACGCGTCCCAAGCCACGGCTCCTAGGCTTTTTCTGACACCCCTGACGGGTGGGAAGGCCTGGCTGGCCGCAACTCAGCGGGAACAGAGCTTTACGCTGAACGCCGAGGGGAAACTTCTGCTCCAGGTGCAGGGTGAAGACTCGGGTGTGGGGGGAGAGGGCGCCCCGTTGCTGAGCTGCGTGACGGCCAGCGCAGGCGATCGTGGAGCTACAGTAGTCTTTACGCTGGCCGAGGCGGCGTCTGTCGATGCTGAGGTATTGAACATCGCAGGGCGCACGGTGCGCAGGCGGGCTCTCAACGGTGTGCAGAGCGCGGGCAGGAACAGCGTACGGTGGAACGGCCTCAACGACGACGGAGCTCTGGCGCCGCCGGGCATGTATCTTGTGAGCCTGGAAGCAAAGTCGCCCTCAGGTGTTCGCCAGAGGGCGGTAGTGTCACTCACCATTAGGCGGCGGTGAAAGCTTGGTACGTCATCTCCCTACGATATCGACTTTGATCGTTACTCTCTGCCTGGCAGGCTGTGGAGGGCTGCCGGCGGGCAGTGGTGGCGCGGTAGACAAGGCAACAGTAGTGGTA
>JAKORR010000368.1 GCA_029777735.1 Armatimonadota bacterium
ACTAAGGACATTTGAGGCCACGATCGGGTCGCCCGAGCAGGTCCAGCGGGCCTGGGAGGACTACTGGCTGGATCTATCGGAACAGCAGGTGCAGGTGAGCTATGCCGAGGCGGCCGTGCGAACGGTCTGCAGCTTCCTCGGCAGGGCGGCGGCGATGCGCGCCAGGCCCAGGGACGTGGATGAGCTGTTTTCCATGGCGCGGCGGCAGACGCTCCCCCAGCCGGTTGATGAGGAACTGCCCCTTGAGGTGCTGATAGAGTGCCTGTCCTGGTCGCGTGACCTGGGTAACTGGCAGTTTGACCACGGCCAGAGGGCACAGGCCAACGTCACCCTTGAGTTGCGCGACCGAACCGTCGTGCAGGGGGTATACTCAGCGCGGCCGGGCAAGTTTCACCTGCTGGACACCTGGCGAGTGGAACCTCGCCTCGAGGAGAAGCCCAGAAGACGCCGTCCTTGATTAACAGCAGGCTCGGGCGCACAATCACAGGTTGATAATTACAAGGATCAGTTGAACAGGAGTCTAGATGCGTGCATCTGCAGTAATATCCGCGGCTGCGGTTATCCTGGGAGGGGCTTACGCCTCTGCGTCAGTTATTGAGTACCGCGAGATTTTCCCCAACGCGACGACCGGCAATATCAACGCCTCCACGGCGGGGTGGTATCTCGGCGTCGGCAATCTGACTCCGCTTGGTAGCGGCGCTGACTTTGGCGTTTCCAACGCGGCCGGCAGGCCCGCCGACGCGGTCCCGGTCAACTCGGGGCCGACCGATCCACTGGCCACTGGCTTCCTTGGCCATTGGGGCTCCAAGCAGTCCTCCACCAACTACCTTTTCTTCACGGATGAACATCAGTTCGATCTGGCCAGCAAGCCGCTGGAGAGCATCTCCTGGTACCAGGGGAACAGCGGCTACTGGGAAGTGCACGTGGCGTTGCGCATAGACGGTGACTGGTACATCTCCGTCGACAGCTTTACACAGAACTCGTCGATGGGGTTGGTCTCCAACTTCCCCACCCAGGCAGAGCTGAAGCAACTGAACTTTGATACCGCCTCCTGGGCGACGATGAATGCCGATCTTTCGCAGGGATCGATCACCGATCTGCCCACCACCGGCACCCTGGAAGCCTATGGGCTGGTGATATACTCGCCGACCACAACGATTCGCTTCGATACGTTCACGATCACGGTTGTGCCGGAGCCGACGGCCGGCCTGGCGGGCCTGGCGATGGCTGGCATGTTCGTCATGCGTCGCCGACGGTCGTAGAAACGCGATCTTGAGAGTGCGAAATACACAAGTGCCCCCTGGATACATCCAGGGGGCATTTCTGTTTTCCCACCACCTCCAGCGCAGGCCTTCTGGGCATCTCCAGTGGAAATGCACTTGATTCTCGCAATCCACCGGTTCAGAATCTTTTGAGAGCACATATCATAAAAGGGCAATGCGCACAGGAGGTGAAATGCGTTCATCTGCCGTCTTGTCTGTCTTAGCGGTGCTGGCAAGTGCAGCCTGCGCTTCCGCATCGGTCGTCGAGTACCGCGAGATTTTCCCCAACTCTACCTCGGGCAACCTCAGCCAGAGCAGTGCAGGGTGGGTTGTAGGCATTGGCAGCGTGACCCCGGTGGGAAACAGCAGTGACTATGGCGTTTCCAACGCGGCCGGCAGCCCCGCCGACGCGGTACCGGTGAACTCCGGGCCGACCGACCCTTGGGCCAATGGCTTTATCGGGCACTGGGGCTACAAGCCCTCGGCCAACAACTACATCTTCTAT
>JAKORR010000369.1 GCA_029777735.1 Armatimonadota bacterium
GCTCCCTTCTGGCAGCCGTAGCACAACGGACGGCCGAACTTCCGGCTGCTGTAGTCGTTGACCTTCTGGGTTATCCCTTTGCCGCACTCCGAGCAGACAAGGGCCGGAGCGGGTTCGGGTGCCACGTCCGAGATGTCGGCATGATCGCCGAACAGGGTATCAGCCTCAGCTTCCGCCGGGGCGGTTCCCTGAGGAGCCTCGGGCTCAGCCGGTTCAGCCTCGGCTTCCCACACGCCGGCCACGTCGTCCTCACGCGATTCGGAGACGTCGATGACCGGGGCATAGCGCCCATGGTCGGGGAGGGCTCCAAGAGGCTCGGTCTGATGAGCACCGGCGCCCAACGCTGGGACTGGGGCGCTCTGTCCGTAGAGAGTGGACATGGCCTGGACCCCGTGCTGAAGGAGTGCGTTGCGCACCTCGGGGTCAGAGTAGTCTGGCGAGAAGTCAATGCGGGGCACAACGAAGGGCCTCTGAAGCTCAGCCTTCGTGTACTGGCTCTTGATACCAAGGCCAGCACGAATGACCCGGAGCATCGCCCCGGTCTCGGCGCGCATGAGCTTGTTCTTGCGCCACTGGATCATGGCGCTGTGGACGTAGGTCTCAACGTAGCGGGCCTTCTCGCTCTCGGTCAGGAAGTAGAGGTTCTTCTCTTCCTTCCCGACCGGGACTTTACGCCACTGGCCGGCGTACAGCTTTACGTCAGGGCCAGCAATCCCGCTGTTGACCTTGTTCTCGTACTGGACGCGGAGCTCGTCCTGGATGACCTCCAGGTCGATTTCTTTGGTTGCGAGGATGGGCTGCAAGGAACCGTCAGGAAGCCGCAGGGCTGCGACGGCCTTGTAGCACACGTAGTCGCGGGATATGCTGACAATGCCGCTCTCACGCCAGTTCCAGATGATCCCGGCGGCAGCGGCGATCCTCATCAGCGCCGGCTTCGCCAGGCAGTAGAGATCCTGACTCTGCTGGGTCTTGGCATCGTATCTGGTGCCGACCTTGAACACGTCACCGGAGTCAGGATCCGGGTTGACGGAAACGATGCTGGTCCTGGCGGCGTGCCAGGGGCTGACCTGCTCGAACGTCTGAGTCGGGACGAGCACGTTGGCATTTGACAGGTCAACCGTCTTAGACATCTCAATGCCTCCCTGTGGTTTTCTTGGGAGGGCGCTTCACAAATTCGATGATTTGCGTATAATAGGTGGTGAAGGCGCC
>JAKORR010000370.1 GCA_029777735.1 Armatimonadota bacterium
CCTTCGACCTTGCCGGTGTCGATGACGGCAATGACCTCGGGTGAGACCTGGCGTAGCACCGGGGGCTGACCTGTTGCACGATCTTCCTCCGCCAGTGGCTTCCAATCTGTGGCCCACACCTCCATGCCCTGCGAGTCGTAGGCACGTACCACGGCGTCGTCCAGGGCGATGACTCGATTGGCAGTGACGACGGGCGTCATCTGCTCCCACGAGGGCGGAATCTGCATGCTCCAGGCCGGCTCTCCGAAGACCGACGCCACCGGCAGGGTATGCCCTACGGGCTGTGTGGGCTGTCCCGCTGAAGTCTCATCCGAGCCCGTGGTCTGCGCCGAGGGACTGGTGGCGGGGGCTGGGTTGGTGTCGGGGTCTGCACTGCAAGCACTCACGGCCAGCGCCATGATGGCTAGTGTTGCCAGGGCTTTTCGGGGCATGGGGCTCCTCCTCCACGAATGACGGTCCCCCTTCGGGATTCGCCCCTGGACACCCTGCCATGGACACTCCTATAGTACAAGTCCTTGTGCTGACATCGGCCTCGTGGGCCGCTGGGATGGGTCGGTGCATGTCCTCCCGCCTCAGCCAGACCTCAGCCGTCTGGCAGATGCCTTCAAGGCTGCGCGGGCCGAGTCAGGCATGACCTTCGATGAACTGGCCGCAGCCAGCGGACTGGCGAGACAGACTCTGCTCAACCTGAGCGCGGGCCGCTACCACGGCGAGGTGCAGACCTGGGCGATTTTGGCTCGGACTTGGGGCATGTCGCTGGACGACCTGATCGCTCCCATCTGGGACGAGCCAGAAGCCCAATAGCGTCGGCCCCACCGGACCCGCGTCACGCACTGCCGCACTTACTCACTGACGCATCGACGCCATCATCGCGATGCCCACGCTCACGGACGCCCCGCGCTCGTCCGGCGTGTCTACCGTTGTCCACAGACTGAACTACACGCTTGTCATTAGCACCAACTAGACTTCTCCCCAAGAGCACCGAAGCCCCGAACCTCCGGGGTGGAGCGCTCAGGGCCTGGTGTCTAGTTGGCGAACTAGGACTCCGACTCTAGTCGCTCCACGCGCAGTGCTC
>JAKORR010000371.1 GCA_029777735.1 Armatimonadota bacterium
ATCTCAGTGTACACTACCTACGAAGCTTGTAGCACCCCAAAGCAGGCTACAAGCATCCTGTTCTATCCCTTACCTGCCTCGTCGCCTTACTCCTTCGCCTGTGCCACCCTTACTTCTACTTCCGCCACCCGGATCTCCGAGTCCCTCACTGAAACCTAGGGTCTGGATAGCCTTGCTTGGTGCCATCGCCTCCGGTAACAGGCTGAAGACCAATGTCTCCCACTCCTCTTCACCTGACAGTAGCGCCTAGGACGTCACGGGCGTCCAGAAGACACCTTCCGTGTAGCTCTTCCGCTCATCGTTGGTATTCATCACCGCTTGAGTCATCTCCGACGTTCCTCACACCTCCTGCCCCTCAGGTCGGCTGGGGTCTTCACGGAATAAGTGTAGCCCCCAGCCAGCCGTGCCATGTTTGGGGTGGGTGACTTGGTTTGGACGGGTGAGGAGCTGCCAGGTGGCGAGGAACTCGCGAGCCTCTTTACTTTGTGGACTGCCCTTGGCAACCAAGCCACCAGGAGTTCCTGGCAAAGCCCTGGGCGCCGGTGACAGTGTCGGTCCTCCAGCCCAGCCACACCTTCACTTCTATTCTCCACCCTAATCCCGCCCCTTGTCTGTCTTGTCTATGTATATGTATATGTAAGTGCACAAGTACTCAGTCAGATGGACGAGGTTAGGCTGACTAAGCGGGCGGTGCAGATACTGGACAGCAGGCTCATCGAGGCGGAGGGGGATGAAGCTTGTCTGGATTGGCAGGGAGGGTTGTGCAAGTCCACCCGCAGGAGGAAGAGCAGATGGCTCCATCAGAGGCGGGAGAAGTCGCGCTGGAGGTCATGGGAAGGGAGAGACCGCGGGCGGAGGCCTTAAGCGAGAGAGTTGAAAGCGCTGCGACTCAGAGTAGGTTTACAAAATCAGGCAGATGCAAAGCAAAAGGGAAACACCCTAGGCTCCTAGACGCGCTTTAGCGGTGCTGGAGCCGTGCTTTCCCCGCCCAGGCCATCTGTTCCTGCCTAAACCTCTGTTCTGCAGCGGTGTTTCTAGGGGCTCTAGGGAGACGTCGGGCTCGTCGCCCACGGGAACTTGCTGTAGATGTCGGTGTCCCTCATCCACTTCACGTGCCCGTCAGCGAAGCCGATGTTGTTCCCATCGTTGTGCATACACTCCCACTTATGGGTGTCATTGACCATGCGGCCGCAAGTCCACTGACCGCACTCCTGGGCAGTGAGCCACGGGCGGATCGGTGGATTGTCGCTCAGCGCGGGGTGGTTCCCGTCGCTGACCATCATCTTCTCCGCTGGCCGCTCTATCTGCGCCATCGATGGCGGCCCGCTAGTGCGGCTCCAGTACCACGGAGCAAAGTGATACGTCGGCCGCTGGGGGTAATACTCCCCCTGGTAGGTCATGCTGGTACCCGCATACCTGTGGCTCGGACAACCGTACACTTGCCAATTCTTGATATAGGGCTGCAGTTGGTGGGGCCAGTAGGTCCAGGGCGGGACGTTGAACGCCCCTCGGGCGTAGCACAGCATCTTCTCATCGTAGTCCTGCACGTACATCAAAAAGCCGAGGGTAATCTGCTTAACATTGCTGGTGCAGGAGGCCTGCCGCGCCTTCTCGCGAGCTCTGGCGAACACGGGGAAAAGAATGGCCGCCAGGATCGCGATGATGGCAATCACCACCAGTAGTTCAATGAGGGTAAAGCCGCTACGACGCATCTTCCTCCCCTCCTCGTGAACAGCTTTCCTACTTACCACTGGTCATGCATCATCGTTAGGAAGCTATGTAGAATTTTATTATAGCATGGGCGCGGAGTCAAGACTTTTCTAGGAAGTGTTCGGTTCGTTCAGGATGAGACTTTGGCCGCCAGGAGGCCGTCGTGAGTGCCCAGAGCAGGAATCACAGAGCAGCCACGCCCAGCTAGACTCCGGGGCAGAATCCTAGCCCCCCCACGGGAAGCCAGTCACCTGCGCGCACCCCTTCCTGCGCGGCAGCTACGGCCACCGGCCGTCTCGGCCCTTTGGCCAAGTCTATCCTGCGGGAACTGTGCGCCCCTCCTTCTCAGGGAAGGTTTTCTCTCCCGAGCCCTTGCGCGAGAGATCACTCCTCGTTCTTAGTTTAACGTGCCGGCGGTTCTCCCTGGGTTCGCGTTCTAGACGACGGCAATCTTCGTCTGGCTCACTTGGTCGTTGAGCATAGCCTTTAGGCTCCACAGCTCCCGGTAGCCTATGATCTGGCGACTGCTACTACTCAGTGGCTGAGAAGTACCTCGCCAACGACACGCAGGAAC
The DNA here is from genome assembly GCA_029777735.1 of Armatimonadota bacterium. Classification (GTDB taxonomy): domain Bacteria; phylum Armatimonadota; class Zipacnadia; order Zipacnadales; family FEN-943; genus JAKORR01. The sequence goes on from JAKORR010000371.1 coordinate 2,285, forward strand.
CCGATGCGGAGGGCGACGCCTTGAAAGAGCGCCTCTTCGTACCTGCCGACACGCTTGGCCTCTTCGATGGGCTCAGTCCGATTTGGGGGATCGGGGAGGAGCTCCACTGTCACTGTGTGGACCTCGTCGGAGAGGCCACTGGCCAAGGAGAGGGCTGAGAGTCGCTGGTAGTAGCACCAGCGGTCCACCTGACGGCGCACGCCGAGGTCCTTGTCGTCAATGGTCACGCGCACCTGGCCTGTGTCGGGACCGATGAGATGAAAGAAGCCGGCGTCGGTGCCCTTGAAGCGGAAGGTGAGCTTAGCGCCCGGCTTGTCGGTGAACCAGATGGTGTCAAAGTGGCGGGCGAAGCGCTGGCGGAGCGGGTCGGTGTCGGGCAACTGCCGCCACTCGCCACTGAGCATGTCCTGTGTGATGGGGGCCAGGGTCGCCCGCTCGAGGTTGCGCGGTTCGTAGGGGGGCGGGAGGGGGTAGTTGACAGGCTTCGCACCCTGGTCGAGCAGCACATCTAGTCCGGCTGTAAGTGCCTCGCTGTAGATGCGGTTACCGTCCGCCAAGGGGCGGACCCCGTCGGCCGAGAATAGCAGCTTTCCAGCGGCCTTGGCTTCTTCAGGCGTCCCCTGGATAAGCAGCTTGCCCTGCTGGAAGAGCTGGGCCACGCGCATTCCCATGTTGATTGAAGGAATGCCGTAGTGGTCGGCGATGCGCTCATAGGCCGAGATGGCGTAGGGCGCCTTGCCCTCCATGTAGTCCTTCTCCATGCTCGCGCGGAAGGCGTAGACGAAGAGGATGTCGAGCTTGGGATTGGCACGGCGTGCCTGTCGCACGACGCCCTCGATCGCCGCCATGATGCTCCCCGGGTCAGTCTGGTAGTCATCAGACGCAAAATCCACGACCACCAGATCAGGGTTGTGTGCCAAGACGTCGTGCTGGAAGCGATAGACACTGAAGCCCGAACCGCGCGAGCAGTCGCAGATACTCGCGTCTACTTCGGTAACTTGGCTACTGCGCACTCGGAACCACTCGAGGATGCTCTTGCGCCAGCCGTCGGCCGGATGAATGCCTCCGCCAAAATAGGCGACAGTGACAGGCTCGCCGGCAGCACGCTTTGCCAGCACATTGCCCAGGCCACTGCGGGTGACCACCTGCTTGGCCTCCACTCGCGCGTAGTCCGGCAGCTCTACCTCGTAGCGTGTGGTGAAATCCCCCAGGGCGCTGGCGCCCGGCGCCTCGACTATCGGCCAGGTGGTCCGCAACTCGTCCTGATACGGTCCGATTTTCTCCACGGGTATGGGTTTGAAGCCCAGAGCCAAGGCGGGCGAGTTGGGCCTGAGCCGAAAGTCGTTATTAGCAGGGTCCACGAATAGGGGGTCGCCAAGCTGTGAATGCTGGTCCTTGCCGCGCTCACGCCACTGGTCCCAGGTGAGAAGGCTGTGGCCCTCGGTGGTGAGGTTCAGGTCAATGCGCAGCTCCAGTCCAGCCGCTGCATAGATGAGGTTGTAGTCCCACTCATTAACCGCGAAGTCCTCGGGGCGCTGGCGGGTGCTGTACAGCGCCATGCAGTTCTCGCCGCCCCAGCCCGCGCCGCGCTCTCGACGGATCCATTCGGTCCCCTCGGCCGTGTAGTAGACGATATTGCGCAGGAACCGCACCCTTGACATCTCCTCGGGGTGGGTGTCGGCTATATTTGCGAGCTCGGGGTAGGCTTTAAGATAGGGGGAGCCTGGGTAGCGCACGGCCTTTAGGCGCTCGTAGATGGCGGGCCATTCGCTCCAGTTGGGCGCCAGCATGCCCGCCTGCAGCGCCGGCGCGTCAATTATGATGTTATTCTCCCACGTGTTATCACGTCCGCCATGGTTGTGCAGCGCGCACACCGGCACCTTATACAGGATGTTCCCATACACCAATGTGCCGGTGGTCGGGTCGTCGAGGTAGATGCCCCAGGTGAAGTGGGGATAGGCGAATTCGACCTTGCCGTTCTTGACGGGCGCCCACGAGTTAGTCTTACCGAAGCCCCCACAGTGGTGGAAGATATTGTGGCGGATCACATTCCCCCGCTGCGTCCAGTCACGTGAGCAGAAGTAGATACCCCCGGTGTCCGCCGACTCCAGGTTGCAGTGGTGGACGATGTTGTACTCCACCACATTGTCGTTGCCTCCCAGCAGCAGGCCGGCGTGGGGTGTATCGTGAATGAGATTGTGGCTGACCGTATTGCCCACGCCGTTGACGCTCACGCCTGGGTGGTAGGTTTTGACAAAGACGCCACAATGGTGAATATA
>JAKORR010000372.1 GCA_029777735.1 Armatimonadota bacterium
GCATGAGCCGGCCTGATGCGACAATTACCTTGACAGACACCGATCCTTTCTGGCGAAGCTACGTTTCGTCCTCGGCGAGTGTCAAGCAAACGTGTTAGCAGGTCCTGGCCGCCCCCAATCGCCGTCCCGGGTGTCGAACGCGGAGCAGGCGCGGGAGCCCCTCACGCGCGGCATGCCTGTTGCCATACGGGACGGCGCTGTCCAGGCACGGCAGGGAGTGCGCCCGCGGCCGCCCGCCGCGTCACCAGCGTTTATAGGGCAGAAACTTGCCGGACATCGTGATCTGCACGCGATCGCCCTTGGGGTCCTCGATCCTGTCGACGTCCATCGTGAAGTCGATGGCGCTCATGATGCCGTCGCCGAACTTCTCCTGGACGGTGAGCTTGATCGCCTCGCCGTAGACCAGGGCGATTTCCTTGAAGCGGTAGACCAGCGGGTCGCTCATCAGCGCCTCCCCGCGCTGGCCCTTGATGGGGTACTCGGAGAGCGCTCGGGCGGCGGCGTCGTCCAGATCCAGAACGGCCGCGAGCCTTTGCGCCTGCTCCCCGGTTAGGCTGTGCTCGCCGAGGCAGGCGGCGCAGAGGAATACCGGTGCACAGCCGACCCGCGCGGCGATCTCCTCCCAGCCAAGGCCCTTCTCCGCCTTGGCCGCGAGCACGGCCTCGCGCATGTCGCTCTTGGTCATCGTTAACCTCCGTAATTGACGTGGGCACCCGCTTTCGCGGGCGTTGGCGAGGGTTATGCAGAGAGCGTGCCAGGGCCGGCATCCCCCAAAGGCGGCGGCTTTCGGCGTGCGGGGCGGTGTCGCCATGCCCCCTGCGGGTGCGCGGCGCCCCGGTATGGTGCGGGTTCGGCGCGCCGCCAGAGCCTGTCGGCGAACAGGGATATCGCCAGGGCGATCGCGAGAATCACCGACACCCCCTGCCAGAAGCGCACGGGGTCGCACACGGTCTCGAGGTCGGGCCCCTGTCTGTCAAGGCGATGGTGTTCAACCGCATGCGCTTCTCAAGCTTCGGCTCAGGCGTGACCTGCGCGTCGGGCAACTCGGTGGGGGGCTTGGGCATCGGCCTCATTCCTGCTGTCGTGACCCTGAAATCTACAGTAGCTCATACCAAGGCTGTATGGCTGTAGGTTGACAGACAGGGACCCCGCTGCTAGAATCCTTAATCACATTCTTCCAGTTGGACATCAAGTTCATGACTAAACTACAAGCTGAACAACGGCACCCGGCCAGTCTTGTTGAGGAAGGCCGCGTCCATCGGCAGGCATTTGTAGATCCTGAAATATTTGAATTGGAGTTAGATCGTATTTTCCACGGTACCTGGGTGTACGTGGGCTATGAGGGCGAACTCGCGGAGCGTGGCGACTTCATCACGGGACACATCGGCCGCCAGCCGATTATTGTCGTTCGGGACCAAGAGGGCGCCATACAGGTTCTGATGAATCGTTGCATGCACCGAGCGGCCACTGTCTGTAGTGAGCCGAGCGGGAATAAGCGGTTTTTTACCTGCCCATATCACGGCTGGGCGTATGAGCGCGACGGTTCCTTGGTCTCTATACCGGGGCAGGAAGCATATCCGGAAGACAAAGACTTCAAGGCCTTAAGCCTTACAAAGGCGGCGAAGGTGGGCAGCTACCGTGGGTTTATTTTCGCTAGCCTGAATCCCAACGTTCCCTCCTTAGAGGAACATTTGGGGAATGCGAGAAAGTACATTGATAGGTTCGCAGACGTGTCTGTTGGCCTCTACGAGGTGGAGCCGAGCCAGTACATAGACACCGCTTGCAACTGGAAGCTACTGGCTGACAACGTGGTCGACGGCTACCACCTACCCTACACCC
>JAKORR010000373.1 GCA_029777735.1 Armatimonadota bacterium
ATTCGCCCATACAATGCTCGGTTCATTGATGTGACGACGGCGTGCGGACTGCGAGAATGCTATGACGAGGTGCATCCGTGCACGCGGAGAGAAGACCGTGCGGCGCGGCAAAAACTGGCCCGCTACATCGCCGACGAGCTCAAGCTGGTGCTTGGGGGCGAACATGGGCGGTGGTGGGGCGTGCCTTATTACGATTACTGGGAGGGCATGCAGTCGGGAGGGTTCTACTCGTGGCCCGCGGGACACGTGGGCATCAACCTGCCCGAGAAGCGCGAGGACATTGGCAAGGATTACCTGGAGTTTGGCATCGGGGAGAAGCGCCGTGTGCCCTTGTGGGAGCTAACCTTCGGCGACTGCGTGCTTGCGACCTGGTACTGGGGTGACAGCACGGGGCATCTGTACAACATCGCGCCGGACCTGGACGACCGCAAGGACTGCCTCAACCTGCTGTACGGGACGGTGCCGCTGTACTGGGTGTCGCAGCCCTTCAGTTTCCGCTGGAGCGACGAGAAGTTGCGTCAGCGACTGCTGACGAGCTATTTCGTGACCTGCCCAGTGCAGGAGCGAGTGGTCTTCGACGAGATGGTGGATTACCGGTACGTGACGGAGGACCGCGCGGTGCACCAGAGCCGGTTCGCAGGCGGGCTGACCGTGACGGTGAATTTCGGCGAGAAGCCCTACGCGGTCAAGGCCGAGGGCAAGGATTACGAGCTGCCGCAGTTCGGGTTTCTGGCGGTAGGGAAGGGCGTTCTAGCTTACAGGGCGCTCATCGACGGTCGGACAGTGACCTGGGTACAGACGCCAGCGGTTCTCTTCGCGGACCCGGGCGGCGAGGCCTTCGACTTTGGCCTGATGCGTGGCGCAGGCCGCACTGCCGTTGAGATGGAAGAAGAAGGCCGCGTGCGCGTGATAGCCCTTGAGGGCAAGCCGGCGGAGCTCAACTTGAGGGGTTGGGCGACGACGTGGGGACCGCGGGGTGTCGGAGTGTACGATGAGGATGACAACATGGCGATCCTCTCCCCTGCTCAGGGCCGGTGGGCGGGCGACTGGCTCTCGCTGCCGCGGGAGGCGCGGACAGCTCAGCTCGTCTTCGGCAAGGCCCTCCAGCGCCCGGACTTGGCAGTAGCAGACGCTGTCGCTAAGCCCGCGGAAGTGCGGCAGGGCGAGAAGGTCGAAGTGACAGTGACCTTGCGCAACCACGGCAACAGCGCCGTGGGGCGCGGCGTCGTGGCCCTGTACCTGGACCGGCGGGACAAGACCTGCGAGATAGGGCGGAAGAGGGTAGATGTGGCCGCCAGAGGCCAGGCGGCGGTAAGCTTCAGCCTGGCAACCAGAGACATAGACGGCCCGCATGTGCTGCTGGTGGTAGCGGACCCCGACAACAGCGTCGGGGAGATCAGCGAGGCCAATAACGAGGCCAAGGCGTCGCTCAATATCGCAGCCAATCCGGAACTGTGGCCTTATCGGCTGACGATAGCGGTGGAGGCCGTGGAGGTGACGCGACGCGATCTGGCAGTGGAGACACCATTGGACCTGGGAGTGACGGGGGCGCCAACAGACGTGAAGCTCGACCCGGGCTCAGTGCGAGTTCTCAAGGTCGAGGAAGGGCAGCCGGCGAGGCAGGTGGTAGCTCAGTTCGATCCCGACGAGGGCTGGGACGGGCTGGAGAACCGCAAGGGAACGCTGCGGTTCATCGACACGTTAGAAGCGGGGCACGAGGCCCGTTACCAAGTGCTCATGGGGACGGCGGCGCAGAAGACGCGCACGTCGGCGCCCTTGTTTTGGGACGAGAAGGAGGGGCGCATACAAACGCCCTTCTATGAGATAAGCCTCGTAGAGGGGAAGCTGGCGGACTGGCGCAGTTTCCTACCGGGCGCGCCTAAGAGCCCCTTCTTGCGCTGGATAGCTGCCAGCGATCAGGCCTTCTCTTGGACCTCCGAAAAGGGGATCGAGTGGCATACCAAGTGCCTCGTTCAGGGCCCGGCCATGACGGCGATTCAGGTGCACAAGACGCTGCCAGGGGAGTTCGAGTACACCAAGATCTACCGGTTCTACCCGAGGTACTTCGTAGTCGAGGCTGAGTTCAATAAGCGCCCGGCTGTGTGGTCGCGGGCGGCGTACTGGATGCCCTGCCAATTCGCGGACAGCGCAGGCAATCGGGCAGAGATTGACGGCAAGGGTGACGGCGAGAACGTGGCGGGCAGGGCGCCGGGCGTGGAGTGGTACGCGGTGTGGACCAATAGCTGGGCGCACTCAGCCGTGAACTTGGGGTCTAAGAACACAAATCTGAGTTACTGGGACGCCGGGCTGCTCGGCGAAGTAGGCTTCTCGTCGGAAGATACAAAGGGCCTGCGGGCAGCCTATGTGCTGCACGGCGGCAAAGACGGCCCAGACTTCGCGGCCGAGGATTCAGCGGCGCTGCGGGCCCTACTCAAGGTGCGGGTGCTGGCACAGCCATGATGGGCACTGCGGCCTACTAGGGCGAGATATGGCACGCAGGTAGCAGGAACTAGCAGACAACACAAGGAGGTTGAGGCTCTGTGAGCCCTACGGTTCTGCTGCGGACCAGCGTGATTCTAGCCTCCCTGGCTATAGCAGCGGCTCCGCAGGTCGTCCACGCGCAGGACGCTGACGGCGACGGCATCCCGGACGCGGGCGAGAAGCGGCTAGGCACGGATCCGGCGCGGGCGGAGGATCTGCGACTTGTAATCGATGATCGGACTGTGGACGCCGGCGACAGGAACGTTGGCAGAGCCTTCAATCTAGCCAATGACGTGGTAAAGTGCTTCGCGGCACATGTGGGTGACAATCGGTACCTGCTGAAGATAGTCCTCGCCAAACCCTTCAACGCTGAGGGGACAGTATTCCACGTGTACGTTGACTGGGACAACGACCGTACCAACGGCCGGCAGGATGCCGACTGGGTGCGGGGCGTGGACGTAATGTACAGTACTGTGAACGGCTCCTTCGGCCCGCGTATCTTCACGCCAGAAGTGCAGGCAAGCGCGGAGTTGCCGGCGCGCTGGGTCGTGAACGGCGATACAGTGTATGTGTGCGACGACGTAAAGCCGCAGATCGTGGAAGGCAAGGCGCGGTTCCGGCTATACCTGCTCTCGCACATGGCCGAGAACACCGCGGACTCCGACTCGACGGAGTGGGTGACTGTGGATATTCCCGTTGATCCCAGTCGGGAGGCCCCAGAGCCACCGGTACCAATCAGGGTCAATTTCAAGGCACTACCGGGGGACTGGGAGCTGTTGGGGAAGGTCTGGAGTGCGCCGGATACGGTGGTACTTGCGCCCAAGCCTGAGGATGCGACCGGGTACGAGTGGTGGCACGATGTGAGCTTCCTCAGCCGAGGCGAAGTCGGCGAGAGCCTCACGATCAGGGCGCCGAAGTCGGGGCGATATCACGTTGCCTGTGTGGTCTACGGGCGACAGGGCCCCTTCCCAGGCATCAAGGTTTCGCTTAACGACAAGTCCGTTGGCGTGGTGGCCGGCGCCTGCAACGCCTTTGAGCAGGTGTTGTTCTTCTCGTCCGAGCCAGTGGATGTGAAAGAGGGCGACAGTCTCACCTTCGCGACGGCCCCCAACTCCACTCCCTACCGCGTAGGGATGCTAATGCTAGTGGGCACGCGTCCAGAGATGCCGGCGCTGCGGATCGACGGGCCACAGGTGTGGCACATGCCCGACGAACCTGGCAAGCCCCATGGGCGCGTGTTGGTATCGTGGCGCACCAACCGGCCTGTGAACTGCTCGGTGCGATACGCCTTGGCCGGCCTGGAGGCGCACCAAGAGAAGGGCGAGATCAAGGCTGAGCCAGGCGATAACCAGAGGGCCTTCTATACGGTGTTGGAGAGGAGGCAGTTCCGGGCGTCGCGGTATGCTGTGAGCATCGAGGCGACCGAAGGCAATCAGCCGCCCTTTTGGGAGGGTCAGCAGGCACGCGCGTCGGTGGTTGTCGAGATGGCCCCACCCCGGGCCGGCAAGGAGCGGCCAGGTACAGTGGAGCTAACCGTGGCCGAGCCGGGCAAGATGGGCTGCGTGAGACCGGTGCGCTCGGGCGTGCCGCTGCCGCGCGGATGTCTGTGGGAAGCGTCGCACTGTCGTCTCACGGGACCCGACGGCAAGGATGTACCAGCTCAGTTCATCGGTTGGTCCTGCTGGCCAGATCGATCGGTGAAATGGCTTATCGTCGACTTCCTGACGCATACGGAGCCAGGGGGACGGGGCACGTATCGATTGCAATACGGGGTGGAGCCAGCCACTGTGCCGTCGCCCGTCACGGTAAGCAAGGATGAAAACGGAAGTCTAATGGCCGCCGGGCAGAGGCTGAGGACCGCCTTTGGGCCGGAGCAGCCCCTCGGCCAGGTGTGGGCGGACCGCGACGGTGATGGGAAGCTGACAGACGATGAACTGGTGGCGCCAGCCCTGCCGCTGGTGCTAACGGGGCCTGACGGCAACAGGTACGTAGCCGGGCCTCCCGATGAAACGACGGTCCTCGAGACGGGCCCGATTCGCGCCATGGTACGCCGTGCCGGATGGTTCCTGGGGGCCACGGGGGCGAAGCTGTTTCGTTACCAGATAGTTTGCCACGTCTGGCGCGACCTGCCCCGGATGCACCTGGAGATATCGCTGGACGTCGCCAACGTGGACCATGAGATGTCACTGCTGAACCGCTTGGCGCTGGAAGTGCCCATAGCCGGGGAGCAGATCTGGCCGGGCATGGGCGATGCGCGACCGCTGGCAGACACGCCGGTAGGCGTGCTGCAGGACTACGACAATCGGTTCCTCTTGGGTGGTGAGGTGGCCGGAGAGCGGCATCCGGGGGGCGTGGTCATTGTTAGCGGAGGAGCGCCTGTGCTGGTGGCGGCGGTACGAGACTTCTGGCGGCTGTGGCCCAAGGGTTTCACAGCTTCGCGCTCGGGTCTGACTGTGGACCTGTTGCCTGAACTACCAGCAGACAGCTACCAGTCACCCGCCGACCGGGAGCTGGTGGACCGCCTCTTCTACTGGTGCGACGGCGGTAAGTATAGGCTGCGCGCGGGTCAGCGGGTGACAACGGAGGTGCTGCTAGACTTCGCGCCGCCGGGGGGCACCGATGCTCTGGCGACGGAGGTTGAGGCGTTCAACTCCCCCCTCTTCGCCGCCTGCTCACCGCGCTACTACTGCGAATCAGGCGTGTTTGGTGGCGTGTACCCGGAGGATGGGAAGACCTTCCCGCGCTATGACGAGAACCTGAAGGTCTCCTTCGCGGAGTTCATGGCAAACCAGGAGAAGATGCGCGAGTATGGATTCATGAACTACGGTGACTGGTATGGCGAGCGTAAATGGAACTGGGGGAACATCGAGTATGACACCCAGTGGGCGCTGGCCCTACAGTTCGCACACAACGGGAACACGGACATGCTGTGGCGGGGACTGGCGGCGGCGACGCACAACGCCGACGTAGACACGATTCACTACAGCCGCGATCCACGCCAGGTAGGCAAGGTGTATATCCACTGCCTGTGCCACACGGGCAGCTACTTCCCGGCCGACTGGCGCGACGGGGGCGGAATACGATCTGGCAGCAGTCACTGCCACACCTGGAGCCAGGGGCAGTTCGTCTATGCTGCGTTGATGGGCAATTATCGCCTGCGCGACAATGCGGAGCTTATCGCGGCGGAGATGGCGACTGCGCGCAGCCCACAGTGCTCTTTCTACGCACGCGACGCGGGATGGACCGTGATTTCCTGGTGCGCGGCCTATGAAGCGACGAGCAACCCCTGGTACCTGGAGGCTGCACGGCTCATGGTCGACCGGATGCTGCAACGGCAGCACCCGGTGAGCGGCGCCTTGGGCTCGCACATGCTGGACCCGAGCGAATGTAAGCACCGGCCGCAGCACTACGGGCCTAAGCCTTTCATGACGGGCGTGATGATGCGGGGCTTGCGCGCTTATGACCAGATTGAGCCGCGGGAGGACGTAAAGCGGGCCATCGTGCGCTGCGCGGACTGGATGTGGAACGAGGCGTGGGTGCCCGCGGACCGCGGCTTCTGGTACTCCGCCTGCCCCACCTTCACGTCTAAAGGCAATACATGGACCTTCAGTCTGGTGGGTGATGGGCTGGCCTATGCCTGCCTCATCGACAAGGAACACCGGGCGCGTCGGCGCGATCTGCTTCTCACGTCCTGTGGGGCACACCTATACGAGGCGGGGCGCAGCGGCTTTGGCAAGAGCTTTACACAAATGACGTGCTGCACGCTACATGCGCTGGAGTGGATGCGGCGAATGGGAATCACGGATGTGCAGCCACCACCTCCCAAGGAAGCCCGCGCCGGACTGCAGATGCGCTCGGCGCTGGTCCTGCGGCCGGGCGAGGAGCGGGTGGTGCGCCCTTTCGTCACTAATCCGAGTGAGAATGCTGTTCGCGTGCAGACAGCGGTGAGCGAGATGCCCGAGTGGCTGTCAGTGGACGCCCCGGCGCCGATGGACGTGCCGGCGGGTGGTGCGGCGGCACTCGCCGTGCCGCTCAGGTGCCGGGACGATACCGCGTCGGGTCAGAGAGGAAGGCTTCGCCTGCGGTTCCGCCTCGGGAGCTTGACGCGGACCAAAGAGATGACTGTGCTGGTGGCGACGCCTGAGCCACTGGGTGACGGGGTGGGTATCATCACGGGCCAGAAGGACAATCTTGCACCAGCCTTGCAAGCAGTGGGGCTGAAGGCCAGGCCAGTGTCGGAGGCGTTCTGGGAGGAGTTGCAACGGCTTCGGGCACTGGTGATCGGCGACGAGGCACTATACTACGACTTCGCAGGGCTTAGGCGCCACCTGGTGGACGTGCAGAGGTTCGTGTTGTCGGGCGGGACGGTGGTGGTGGGTCAAGTGAATGACGATGGCTGGGATGCTGGACTTCTGCCATGGGACCTATACTTCGAAGACCCCGAGACCGCCGCAGGGGCCGTGATTCAGCCCGATCATCCCCTCTTCGCGGGCCTGGCGGAGGATGCGCTCACGGGGATCGTGTCCTACGACAGGATACCGTCGGCGGCTCCCGAGTGGCACGTGTTGATGACTGACAGCGAGGGGCGGCCCTCCGTGGTCGAGGCGTCCTTCGGACAGGGCAAGGTGCTGGTTGTGGAGCCAAGCTTCGACCGACCCGTGGTCAACGCAGACGACCGACACGCCGACCGGGCGGAGGTGTGCCGAGCAGTAATGCGCAACCTCGCGCGGTACCTAGGGGAGTAGGTTAGGACGTTGCGTAGGGAAGGAGCGGCGCCTGCTAGAGTGTGGGCCTGGAGCGGTTCTGGGGAGAGACTCTGATAGAGATCACATCCCAGCGTCTCCTGCACACTCTGTTGCATTGAGTGTCGCCTTGAGTGGCCAGAAGAGGGCGGCCGAGGCATCGCGAATCCTGAACTGAAGCCCGCACTCGACGGACGTCCCAAGGCCCGGATGAAGGCTCTGGGACCAGAAGCACAGCAAAAGAAGGCCCGGCCCACTAGGGAGCCGGGCCTTGTTGTGCGTCGATTGGCTGTGAAACCAGAACTACATGTCGTAGTCCGGAGGAGTAGGCGGAGCAGCCTTCTCCTTTTCGGGAATCTCGGCCACCAGCGTCTCGGTCGTGAGAACCATAGCACCGATGGACGCGGCGTTCTCCAGAGCGCAGCGGACCACCTTGACCGGGTCGATGACGCCAGCCTTGACCAGGTCCTCGTACTTCTCGGTCAGGGCATCGAAGCCGAAACCGTACTCTTCGTTGGCGAGCACGCGCTCGGCCACGATACTGCCCTCGTACCCGGCGTTCTCTGCGATCTGTTTGAGCGGTTCAGCAATGGCGCGAGCCACGATCTGGATACCGGACCGGACGTCGTCTTCCTTCTCTTTCTTCACAAGGCGCTCAACGACGGCCTGAGCCCGGAGCAGAGCGGTACCGCCGCCTGGGACGATGCCCTCCTCAAGCGCCGAGCGGGCTGCCGACAGGGCGTCCTCGAAGCGGTGCTTGAGTTCCTTCAGCTCGGTCTCGGTAGCAGCGCCAACCTTGATGACGGCAACACCGCCAGCGAGCTTCGCAAGGCGCTCCTCGAGCTTCTCGCGGTCGTAGTCGCTGTCGGTGGTCTCGATCTCGCGTCGGATCTGGGCAGTGCGGCCGCTGATGGCCTCAGCAGAGCCCGCGCCCTCGACGGTCGTCGGAGTGTCCGTGTCCACAGTCACACGCTTGGCGCGGCCCAAGTCGGACAGCTCCACATTCTCGAGCGTGATGCCCAGGTCCTCGCTGATGAAGGTGCC